>DRHN01000041.1 GCA_011049595.1 Spirochaetota bacterium
ACTCAAAGAGTCATCAGGATCCCACAGCAGATCAGCTTTTTATCCGCTGTCCCTGTCCGCAAGCGTGGTAATTTTAGGTTTCACAAGCGACTCAAAATCCTTATACGCAAGTCTAATGAGCTCTGTATGAGACCCGGCATTAAAGACTATCTCTTCATCTTCCGCCAGTGATTCATCAACATATACAGGTAAATCGTAGAGGTTTCCAAAGGGCGGCATTGCTCCCAGAGCACACCCCGGAAATAGATCCTGAAACTCCTGTTCGTTCGCCAGCTGCGCGCTCTTACCGCCCGCAGCTTCAGATACAAGACCGAGATCTATTTTAAAATTTGCGGGTATTACTGCCATCACCATCTCCCCGTTGATCTTGACGATCACCGTCTTTGCGATCTCTTTTCCATGAATATGGGCTGATGCCGCTATCTCCTGGGCAGTGTACGCCAGCGAATGCTTGATGTTCACGTATTTTATTTTGTGCTCGTCCAGGAATTTCCTTAATTTTTCGGCAGGCATTGTTCTCCCCCTTTTAGATGGTTCCTGGTGACAACGCCGGGAGACCCGGCAACTTCGGGGAACCCGACGATGTCGGGCTTGCCCGACTTAGTCGTGAACGAAGTTGTCACAAGGAACTAAGCTAAAGATCGAAATGTCCGGTTTTTTAAATCGATGGACCGAACACGCTGCGCTATTCTACTTTACGAAAGGTAGTCCTTTACTGCTCCAGTCCTTGAACCCGCCCAGCATATTGTACACTTTTGTAAATCCCATCTCGTCCATTATCTTCAATGACTTGCCGCTCCTGTTCCCTGTTTTGCAATAGATCAGATATGTCTTGTTTTTATCCAGTTTTCCCAGCTCATCTTTAAACGTGTCGGCGTAATAATCCAAATTTTCCGCGTTTTCAAGATGCCCATCCTTAAATTCAGAGGGGGTCCTGACATCCAGGATAACGAAATCCGGATTTTCAGCGTTCTCCTCTATAAGCTCGAGCGTCCCTTCAGCAGACACGTCCTTTAACATTCTTTTGTCCTCGGCATTCCCTTCCACCACGGCAGCGCTTCCAAACAGAATAAAAAGTAACAAAAATATGCTTTTCGGTCCCGGTTTTTTTTGCCGGTTTTGTTCTCTCATCGCATATGCTCCTCGCAAAGTTTATACTAAAAATATATTCTCATATTACTTTCTTAACAATGTTTATTTTATTACATAAAACGAAAAACAACGCTTAAGTAGTGAGAAACAGGGTCATTGCTTTGTTGCCCTCAGCCTGTTAAAGACCGCATCGCCGTAAAGCATTAAAAAAAGACCGAGCAAAATAAGAGGCAGCCCTGCAAAAAGGAATGGGACGGCTTTTTCGTTCCCCACAAAAAAGCCGAGGATCACCGCGATCACTGGGTTGACAAAAGAGTAGCTGACTATCCTGTTTGACGGTTCATGGGCTATCAGATAATTATACGCGGCGAAAGCTAACGAACCTACCGCAGCCAGGTACACCAGCCCTATCAACGATCTGAGGGAAAAGAAAAGGAAAGTTTCGGCAAACGGCGGGTTCGTGAACGACACAACGATCGTGGAGACAATGCCGACAAACAGCATCTGAATACCGCTGTTTACAAAACTCTCTTTATGCACCGGCATTCTGTGGCCGAGACTCGTAGCAAACCCCCACGATAAAAGCCCCCCGATTGCCATGACTATCTCGGGTTTCAGGCTCGAACCCAGTGACCGCCCGTCGTAAAGCAGAAAGGCGACCCCTGCCACACCTGCCAGAATACCCAGGACGCGGACCAGAGTAACACGGATCGAAAACAGGACCCTGTTAAAGACAGCCACAATTAGAGGGGTTGAAGCCAGTATCAGCGCGACATGATAGCTGTCAAGCTCTCTTTCCGCGAATATTATCAGCCCGTTGCCGCCGATCAGCAGGAGACTTCCCAGAAGAATTGATGACAACATTTCCCTTATCTTTGGTAAAGGCTTTATTTTCCCCCTGACAAGCGCAAGCAGCAAAAACAGTAACCCCCCGAACAGCCATCTTACGCTTAGTATATAGAATGGAGGTATGGTTTCCACCGTCATCTTGATAAAAAAATAGGTCGAACCCCACACCAGGTAGATGATCATGTAGGAGAGAACGATCATCAAAGATTCTTTTTTCATCATAACACCCCGGCTGCCCTCTCAATTCCCAAGGGTAATATATACTACTTTTGTTACTATTTTGACAATCGAGGAGTTGGAGATCGATTGGCTAACAAATAAAGGTTTATTGAGACAGCAGGATTTCCGGGGGCCCGGATGCTTTAGAAAAAACTTTCACAACGAGGGAAAGTATATTTATTATAATCCGCATAGAAAAATTAGTGTCATTGAAACAGGACACTGTCATAAAATAATTACATCGTGTTCTGCCACAGCAATAAAATGTGACATAAACTTCTGTTGCTTCAGGGTTTATTTGTGATGATCGGTGCCGGCTTTTCATTCAAACCGCATTAATCTTCCTCCCATATCAACGTTTCGGTCAACTCACTGATACCGGCGGCACGCACGGCCTCTTCACCCTTGAGCCCCAGATACGCAAACTGCAAAGCCAGGTCAGGTTCAGCCTTTTTTAATTTCTTATACACTTTTTTCACGGTGCCGTAATTTTCAAGTTCGTGGTTGACCCGGGCGTACCCCAACATCACCCTCGGATTGCGGGGATCTTTTTTATAGGCTTTTTCATAATATTCAAGCGCCTGATCCATATCCTTTTTAAAGAAATAGATATTTCCCATATTGGCCAGCGCGGGAACGTAATCATTTTCTTTATCAAGAATTTTATTAAACTCTCTCTCAGCCCTGTCCATCAACCCGTACCGTGCGAATAAAACGCCGAGCCTGTTTATTTGATCGGAACTCCCGCCCGATTTTTTTATTTCGGACTGCAGTTTTATTACCCTCGGATAGATCTCTCTTTCAATAAACTTGATTACCTCGTCCAGATAAGCGCTAAGCAGTTTATCTCTTTGGTTGAAATCTATTCTTTCACCCCCGCCGGGTAACCCAACAGGCTCGTACTTCTCCCAGGAATCCCTTACAGGGTAAAACCCCTCATTCTCCCGGGCTACCGCCTCCCTCCACTGTTTTGCCCCTGTTCGCCACGCATATAAAAATCCGTCATTCAGCAGGGTAATTTCTACCGGTATCCAGGTCTTTTCTTCCCTGAATATGAGCTCATCCGCCCGCAGGAAATTCGCCCTGGCCGCATCCGGGCGCATGTCGAGAGAAAACGCGACAAAAATGTGACCCGGTGTTGTGATAAACGCGGTTTCAATACCCACGGATTCAAGCATAGCGTTGTAAAGGATTGACAGGTCGTCGCAGTCTCCAGCCCTGTAATCAAGTGTCTGCCTAGGAAACTGGAGGAAGTCCACGGCCGATTTGTTCTTTGAAAAATCTTTGTACGGTGTCAGAGGGTCAATAACGTAGCCGATTTCGTACAAAGACATAGCGTTGTGAAGCGCCATTGCCATCCTGAGATTTTTGTTTATTGCAGCGCTGCCTTTTCCGGAAATAATTCCGGCGATATTTTTCGCGAACTTAAGCACGGCCGGGTCTTTTGCTGTAACAAAGGCAGCGGCTTTCCTGTTGTCATCCCACCGGGTCGCGTTTCTATCGTATATCCTTATAGTTTCCACACTCCTCTTCTCATACACTTTTCCGTCGTAGGTGTACTCTAAAATTAATTCACAGGCTACTATTGTCCCTTCTGTTATGTCGAGGACCCTGTCTGAAAACAGGGCGTATATATCGATGGTTTTCTCTTCACCGCTTTTTAGTTTATCTGCTGCGGCTGTCTTCTTCGGAAGGTCCATGTACCGTTTTACGAAAAAGCTCAATTTTACATCCGTAACCGGAACATTGTCTGAATTACGCACAACTACCCTGCCGATCGGATTTTCATCATAGTATTTAAAAAGGACAGGAAATATACTGTCAAATGCAACATCAACAATCTCGATACGCCTGCCCTTTTCTTTTTCACCCTCTTCTTCAAGGGGTTTCGGCTTTGGTCCGGGTTTTTCCAATTTCGGTTTCCAGGCCCCGGTTTCATCATCCCGCTTTGCAGCGCCGTCGATCTGTTTTTTACTCAGAGCAAGTTCCAGGTATGAAGACGCCTCCGGGTCTTTTGGGTCCAGCTGGGTCACTTTTTTAAAATCACCGGCAGCATTTTCATACTGCTCTATTGTGTAATAAATGAGCCCTCTGTTATAATAAGCGTCTATATATCCGGAATCTATCTCTATTACCCTTGTATAATCCGATATAGCCCTGTCATATTTCTCTTCGCTATAATAAATAAGCCCCCTGTTGTTATACGCGTCGGTATCCCGCGGATTCAATTCTATGACCCTGGAGTAATCATCGGCGGCCCTGTCATGATCACCTTTACCGTAAAAAGCAAGCCCCCTGTTGTAATACGCATCCACATAGCCGGGGTCTATCTCAATGGCTTTTGTGTAATCAGAGACCGCCCTGTCATATTCACCCCTGTAATAATACAAATAGCCCCTGTTATTGTAAGCCTGAATATCATCGGGATTTATAGCTATTACCCTTGTGTAATCGGATATGGCATTGTCATATTCACCTTTGCCGTAATAGGCCAGCCCCCGGTTAAAGTAAGCATCAAAATCCCGGGGAAATAACTCTATTGCTTTTGTATAATCGGAGATGGCCCTGTCATATTCACCTTTACGGTAAAAGGCCAGACCACGGTTGTAATACGCGTCCGCATAGCCGGGATCTATCTTGACAGCCCTGTTAAACTGGGAAACAGCCCTGTCGTATTCACCTTTTTCAAGATAACCGACACCTTTTGTGATAATATTTATCAGGAGCGCTGAATTGTCCCCACCCGTTCCCTTGGACAGACCATCCATGTTTTTTGCGGTTTTTTTCCCTCCCGGAACATCGTTGTAAACCGTAAACTTTTTTTCAGAGATCTTTTTACTGCCGAACAGTATCTCGAGCCTGTAGGTGCCTTCGGCCCAGTTCCCCGGCTCATCCCACCCCCAGCCGTGAAAAATATCCGCGTTTTCCCAGGCAGAGGGGATATCGACCGACGCTTCCACCTCCGCCAGGAGGCTTCCTTCAGGATCAAAATACCGGCCTATTATCAAAGGCCTCTGGTTTTCCACATTCCAGAGAAGGTTCTTCACCCCGACCAAATAATTTACATACCGGGTTTTACTTTTTGGAAATCTCGTTGTGTAATTAAACCCGGCGCCCTCGGGGATAACCTGACCGGATTCAAAAAATTTTAAAAACTCGAACCCGACCTCGGGTATATCATTAAATACTGTAAACTCCTTCTTCCCGACGACCTTACCATCGACCAGGACATGGACCTCATAAGTACCTCCGGGCCAATATCCGGCTTCACTCCACCCCAGGCCCTGGGGGACCCACACGTACTCTAGACCGGGCTCGATGAGAATATTCGCACTTACATCCCCCCATATATTTCCATCCGCATCGTAAAAACGGCACATGATTTCATGCTCATGCTCCCTTTTGTTGTACAGTAGATTTTTTAGTACCACCTCACCCCAGATATACCGGGTACTGCTCTTCGGGAAATTTGTGGAGTAAACACGTTTAGATTCTTCAGGCGGGTCATACCCTCCTTCAAACAGGCTTACTTCTTCAAACTCGTAAAAAGCACCCTGCGCATGGAAAGGATTTGCCCCAAATACAAAAAGTATTAAAACCAGGAACACCGTCAATATCTTTATGGCTCTATACAAACTGATTACCTCCTCCTCCTCCTGAAAAAGACATAAGTGACCGCAGGTTCAAATTATACATCTGTACTATCAGCTATATATAGATAATAACTCGTTTTAGAATAAAATCAACTGAGGAATGTTTTAATCGTGCGGCAATGGTCCAGTCTCAATTGCGAGATGCATCGGCAGGGGCTGCCTGTACAGTGCGGTTCTTAACTTAAAACACCTGGATTTGCAGCGGAAAAGTTTACGCTACTTCCCGATACGGCTGAAGGCTGCCCGCGTCCTCTAATTCACCCACAACTTTTTCTATCACTTTTTCGGTTTTATCCAGCCACTCGGCATTTTCCGCTTCCCACTCGCTGTAAACCATTTTCAGGTGTGCGATATATTTATCGAGGTACTCTTCTGTTATCTTCACTGTTTTTTTCCTTTCGATAATTTTTTCCATTCAGGACCCAAAAATTAATGCGCAAATAAGGTGCCAAAGTTGAAATATCCATGTATTTACTGTATCTATACACCCTGTTTAAGTCTTTATAATTTTACAATAACAGCGACCGAAAATATTTATATTTATTTGTGAAATACTAACTCATATTCATCGAATTTCAATGATAAAACTGTCATAAAAGTCATAATCTGTCATAAATTATTGACAGTGAGACATACACCCTTAAACCTCCGGTCCGGGGAAAAAGCGGAAGCTGAATGATTGTTTCCGGCAAAAAACTTTTAATTAATTAATGTTGACAACTTCGGTCACAACTAAATCGCGCAGGCCCCGGGGCACTCCATAAACAAATTATGAAAAATATTTGATATTTTTTTTATTTTTGCCTATACTTAGAATTACGTTTCAACAGTTATTTTATTTACGCATTCAAATCAGGATCCGCTGATCTAACTGAAAAAGGCGCTATATCATGAAACGAAGAATACCGGTTTCCAAAGGTATTGTCTACACAATAACAATCGGGGCCTTCCTGCTTTTTTTACTTCCGGGGTGCGCGACTCTCAAGACGCCGGAAAAGCCGGAGCAGATTCGGCATAATGATTACTCCTACCTGGTGTCCTACGGAACCTATCTTATCAAACAGAAAATGAGAAGGAAAATGATCACCGGATTCAGCGTGGCTGTTGTAGACGACCAGGAGATCGTATGGTCGGACGGTTTCGGGTATGCCGACAAGTCGAAGGAAATAAAAGCCGATGCAGACACGGTTTACCGGATCGGTTCGATTTCCAAACTGTTTACTGCTATAGCGGTAATGCAGCTTTCCGACCATGGCGATATCGATATTGATCAGCCTCTTATGACCTATTTATCCGAGTTTAAGATCAACAGCCGGTTTCAGGACACAAAACCTGTAACGATCCGCAGTATACTTACACATCATTCGGGTCTTCCTTCTGACAGGTTTTCCGGGGCGGTTTATGTTTCTCAGCCTCCCGAAGGATACTCAAAGAAGTTTTACAAACTGGCCGGACAGATGGGTGAAGCGTACATGACGCGCCCTCCGGATAAAGTATTCGGTTATTCCAATATCGGCTACAGCCTCCTTGGAACCGTGGTAAGCCGGGTAAGCGGCCAGGATTTTGTCAAATATGTTGATGGGGCTATTCTTAAACCGATCGGGATGAAACACTCCTCATTTGTGGGAACCAAAGAGATCGAACCATACATGTCCAAAGGGTATGCCTACGGCAGGGAGGAAACACCATATTATATCCGTGATATCCCGGCCGGTGCATTTCTTTCAAGCGCAAATGATCTTTCCATGTTTATGAAAATGATCTTTGCTGATGGAAAAGTGGGAAATACTCAAATATTGAAACCGGAAACCCTGAACAAGATGCTTGAACCCCAGAACATCGGCTTACCGATGGACCTGGATTTCCGCATCGGATACGCGTTCTGGTATTCAGTCTCCGAAGAGTTTGAATCTGTTAACGTTATAGTTCACGGCGGTTATCTGCCTCCGTTCAACACCATGTTTGTTACGATCCCGGAGTACAAGCTGGGTGTCGTAGCCCTGTCAAATTCAAAAGGCGCGATGTTTTCAACAAGAGAGGTTGCCACAAAGCTTATCAAACTGGCCTATGAAACAAAAACCGGAATTCGGCTTCCTGAGGTCAAAAAAAATCCGGGCAGAACCCCTGATAAAGATCAGATCCAGACCTATCGCGGTTACTACGCGAGCCCGCTGGGCCTGATAGAGATAAACATAAAGGGAAAGAATCTAAAAGCAAGGCTGTTTGGCCTTAATTTCGATCTTGTCCTTAAATCCGGCAGCGACTTTTCCATGCAGGCCAAGCTTTTTGGGTTTATCCCTCTGAAAAGTGATCTGCTCGAGTCGATAAACCTGTCTTTTCATGAAATTGACGGAAACCGCTACGCGGGTCTGTACGTAAGCGGAATTTTTATGGGTGTAGCCCAAAAGTTTTCCCCCTACGAAGTGCCGGAAGAATGGCTCGATCGCACGGGAAAATACAGGGTGATCAACCCGGACCAGGGACAGCAGGGACATTTGATCTTTAAGGAAATGAAACTTATTTATGATAAAAAGAAGAAAATGATGCTGGTACGTGTAAATATGTACAATAAAAACATGTCCTTCCCCTTAATGCCGATTTCCCATGATGAAGCCGTAACAATAGGCGACGGGCGTAATCTCGGCGAAACCATCAAGTTCTTCGAAAAAGATGACGGAACCCACGTCCTGTTCTCAGGATATGAGTTCAAACTGCAGTAGTACAGAACACAGGGCCGATCCATTTCCCATATAAAGACAACCTGAATTAATCAAAATTGATCTTCGCGGCTTTTAGCTGCTACCTGATTAACAATTTACTTGACACAATATCAATTACTGACGTATTATCAGAGGTCTTCATAACCAGCCGTCCTTCGGGACCAGTAACCTTCCTCTTTACAGATATCCAGGGCAGCACAAGCCTCTAACGGGCGACAACAGACCCTATGTACGGAGCACATTGATTCTATCATTTTGTTTGCAATAACAGAAAAAATGTTGTAATATACATCCGATATTAAACCCTGGAAAAATTACACCCTAATTAAATTGCCGGGTTTTTATAGCGCTGATTCTTAAATTCTGCTTTTTATTTGTTAATAAATATTTGTCAGGAGGATACAAAATGGATGATCCTGCTGAAAATTTGAAGGAAGAACCTAAAAAAAAGAGAAAAACGTCTTCAAAAATAATCCTCGGGATCGTGGCAGCTGTGGTTTTATTTATCATAGGTCTCGGTATTTGGCTGTTCGGCCCGATGAGAAAAGTCCCCCACACCGAACTTGTCCCCTCTTCGGCGTTCGCTTTTGTTTCCGTAGATCTGAACCCCGAAAGTTCGGGTTTTTCAGAATTACTTGATACAGCCGAGAAAGAGTATTTAAACCTGGAGCCGGGCCTCTTTAAAACCAGACTTATAATGAAAATAATCCCCTACATAGTACCGGACCGCGTGACCCTCATTGCCACTCTGGATGATAATTCCACAGACCCCGGTATGATCTTTATTGCAAGCATGGGGAAGTTGATAAAAATCATCAGGTTATACAGCGTCCCTTTCGACCGTGTCATTTTTCGGGGGGCATCCTTCGAACGGGAACATGTAAAAGGGCACGGCTTTAAAAACATCAGCCCCTCCCGTGAAAGAAGCGTCACTTCCGGCTTGACCAATCCCGCGGCCTATACTTTTATCGGCAACAACATAGTGGCAGGAACGAGTCTGCCGCTTATAAAGTCTGCCTATTACAGCTACAGGGGCGCACAACCATCAGACCCCATGTCAAGAGGCCTCCTCTTCAGGTATATGTCAGAAATCCTGAGCCCGGATAAAAGCCGGGCGGATGTGTCTTTATTGGTCGACAATAGCGAAGGCAAGCTGTCGGCAATTGTAAAAGACTTTGAGGAGAAGTTCGTTTTTGCCGCATTCCCCAGTATAGACCATGTTACCGCGATCGACGGTACTATGAACCTCCTCTCTGAAGAAATGGATTCTTCTATTACTTTTTACTGCAGCAGCCCCGACAGGCTGATGGATGTAAGGTCGGATGTTAAATTTATATACGGGGCGGTCCGGAGGAAGCTCATGGCTTCCGGAATTAATATGAAAGGCAAGGTCCAGGTAGAAGGAGACACGGTAATATTTAATTTTAAGGTCACGGATTTCATGGAGGCGGTCTTCACCCCTGCCGGTTCCTGACCGGGAAATCTTATATACTCGTCATGGTTTTGAAACGAACGCGGCCTGACAATCATGTACAGCCTGATCGCAGGGGCCTAAGGAGGCAGGTGATGAAATTAACCACAATCGTTTGTATTTTATTTTTGTTTACGGCCGCCGGCATAACCGCGGAGGGCGCCGAAACCCACAAACTGATACCGGACAGCTGCATCACAGTCGTAACAGTGTCAAATGTCCAATCTGACCCGGGTGTGTCATGGCTGCTTGACGCATGGATATCGAGTCCACGCCAAAGCCCGCTCAGGGAATTATTAAAGTCGACATCTTCCCAGGAGATATCTATTGCCGTGTTTCCCCCGAAAAAAGATTACCCTCTGTATCTACTTGTAGTAATAAAAATGTCAAGTGGGACAGGTATTGATAAAGAAAAGTTAAACGCAATTATTACTCTTGAGGATGATCGGGCCGTTAAGAATATTTCTCACGAAGGAATTGAAATCATAGCGGCCTCCGGGGAAAACATCCCGAAAGATTTCTCTGCCTATGCTGTTATACGTGATAAAGCGCTGATCGGTACAGACGCGGACATATTGAAAACTGCCATCACCGGGCCTTCAATTGAAGGGAGCCCGGGATACCGGAAGGCAAAGGACTGGTTCTCCCGTGCCGATGATGGCCTTCTTTTCGCGGACAACAGCAATTCCAAGTTTGTAAATTTTTTAAAGCCTCTTGAAAAAAAATGGAAAATGACGCTTCTTCTCTCGGCAGAGTACCTCGAGTGGATGGGTTTCTCCTTTGATATAGTCGACTCAAACCGGGTGGCAGGCGAGATAACATTCCAGGGTTCTCCAGATGCTGACATCGAAGAAATACAGGATGATGCTGAATTTCTGGGGGAAGCGTTCAAGCGTAAATTCATGGCCGAAAAGATCGAGTATTCAAGCGGTGTCGAAGTGATGGACAGGACAGTAAGGTTGAAATTTTTAATCGAAGGTATCGAGCCTCTCTGGATAGGGCTCTTTGAAAAAGGCGCTCTTTCAATTATCACACCGGGGGAAGAGTAGATGAAAAAAGACTATCGCAGCAAGCCCGTTAAAAAACTTGTGGTTATCGGTGAAAGCAACGCCTTCGGCAGTGCCATTTCAACGACGTCGGTCAGCGTGTGCTGGGAATGATCATATTCAACGTCATTGCCGCCGCGCAGGCAATGACTATCAATATCAACGTCGAACCGAAAAGTGTAAAGGCCGGGGAACCGGTTCAATTTATTGATTTGGTGACTACTTCGGGCTTGCCCGACTTATTCGTGGCCGAAGTTGTCACCAAGAACTAAACCGGTTTAAAGATATGATATCCTTAAAACTTTCAGTTTTGTTTCACTTTGAGGCAGCTTCAAGCCGACAACTTCACCTTCGCGTGCCCCGAACATCGCTTTTGCAACAGGGGACAACCAGCTTATCTTCTCCTCTGACGGATCACTCTCATCAACTCCAACGATACGGAAGATCCGCTCGAGACCTTTCTCGTCCTCGACCGTAACAGCGGCCCCGAAAAGCACTCGCTGAGGGTCCTGTTTTGACGGGTCCACTACTTCAATGATATCCGCCATTTCCGTCAGATATTCTATCCTGCGGTCGATCTCCCTGAGCCGCCTTCTGTCTCTCAGCATTGTCTCCCTGTCAAGTCTTTCGCTCTCTGTCACTGTGCGGGACAATTTAGCGGAGACCTTCGGGCGTTCATTTTTAACGAGTATACTCAGCTCCGACCTCATCTTTTCAGCGCCCTCCGGTGTCATGTAATTCTTCGCCCCCGGAGGAAGGGGGATTTTGATCGCGGGAACATCATCCTCCTGGAAATCGGCATCCGATTCACTCACAAACGCCCTGCTCATTGTTCCCCCCTCATCGCCCCGGGCCGGGTTTTACCACCAGATATGCCCATCTAACGTAATATCTTGAAGTTATTTCTTCAATAAAAATGATCTGTGGAGTTATCAGGAAACAGAGCCGGATGATATAAAACTGAATATTCGAAAGACAAAGATCAAATAATAAAGAGAAATAATCAGCATCAGAAACCCTGCTGCCCTGTTTATTATCGTTTTGTGTTTCGTGAGGAAACGTATTATGGATCGGCTTTTTGCAGCTGAAAGCGCGGAAAAGAAAAGCAGGGGGAATCCTATCCCAAGCCCGAAAACGATGAAATGCGTAAAATCGGCCAGAAAACTCAATGTTGTAGTTGCCGCGGTTTTCGCAAAAAAAGCGGCTATCATTCCCGGGTTACAGGGAAGCACGATCATACCAAAGAAAAAGCCGAAGAGAAACGCGCTGAAAAGCGGGTTGGACGCCTGCGGGGTCTTTATGCCGGGCATCAGACGGCCTATATCCACATTAAGTATTAAAAACAGACTTACTACAGCCAGGGCCCCGAATGCAATCGGGGATATGATCCCGACAACACCGGTCAGCGATATCTCGAGCAGAGTTGTAAAGATCAAACCCAGCATCATCATGAAAGATATGGCTCCAGCCACAACCATAAGACCCAGAGGGAGCGGCCTTTTAGGGCCTGCCCCCTCTGATGTCATTTTTTGGGAGAGAAACGAAAGAAATCCCGGATAAAGCGGCAGCACACAAACCGCCGTCAGCGGGGTCAATAAGCCGAGAAAAAACGTTGAAAAAAGATTGGCCAGAAATCCCTGCATTTTCTATCCCCTGTTTCAGTCGCACTCTTTTTCAAGCTCAATTTTCAGCTGTTCCGAAGACTTAACTCCCCTTTTAAGCAACCTTGCTTCATGATCTTCACATATTATTATCACAGGCGCTGAAGGGGCGTTGACTATCGCCGTACCGAACTGCTTTATAAGTAGCTTTGTCAGCTCGGGCGGAGCAACTGCATAGTACCAGCCGAAGCCGTTTTTTGACGCATGCTTTTTTACCAGCTTCCCGCTTTCATTGGGGTCCACGTCAAGGCTGATCGACACAAAAGAATCCCCGAGCTCTTCATGAAGCCTTTTGATCTCTTTCTGCTGTTTCGTGCATGTCGGGCACCACACCGCAAAAGTTTCGATCAGTACCGGTTTTCCCTCAAAATCAGAGATGGTAAAGTTTTTACCTGTGTTGACATTTTTCAGCTTGATGTCGGCCCAGCCTTCATCCGTATCGCCTGACAGGGAAACCGAGCTAATAGCCGTGAACATGAGAAGCAATCCGGTAATCAAAATTGCTCTTTTCATAACCTACCTCCTTGATGTGGTCGATCCACATTCTCCATAAGAAATTATCTACTGACCAAAGGGCAGGAGAACCTGCATCAACCTTCGTAGACAAGTGTGTCAGGGTGAAAAGCATACCACGCGAACCAGAAATCCCGTTCCTTTATTATCTCTTCGCCCGTGTCCGTGCTCACGATTCGCACGGTCCCGTCCTTCTTCCTTGTTATTTTGATCGGCACACCGTTTACAGTGTCTCTGATAGTGCCTTTGTTTTTTAAGTCATCCTCCTTGTACGCTTTGTAAACTCCATCCACCTCTATACCGAATATTACAGTTTTGGGGTGGATCCTCTCGTCCTGGTTTTCTACCGGGAACATGATAAAACTGTCATCGTAATAGCTTCCGTATGGATCGCGGCCGTAATTCCTGACGTGCCCGGTTTCCTGGCTCAGCACCATGGAGTCCGGGTGGGCCGCTTTCCAATCACTCCAGACTACCGTGTCGATGGAGATCGCTTTCAGCTCACTGCCGGTCAGCTTGCCGATAATAGCCTTTCCGTCGATCTGCGTCCAGTACGTGTCGGTTTTACGGTCGTACATAACCAGGTTGGAGTTGTACAGCTTGCCTGTAGTACCGAACTCCACCCCCTTGCCGTCAATAGTCGCTTCATAGGCTATCCCGGACCCGCACAGAGGACAGTATGTCACCAGAACCGGGTCACCCTCTATCACATCGTTCACGATCTCATGCCAGACAAGTATCTGTAACGGATAAACCCGTTTGACGCCTTTATAAACAAGGGCCAGGACCAGTTCGTTGTCCTCTATCCAGACATCCGCTTCATCCACGGAAACAAATTCGGGATCGTCGATCGAAGGTATTCCGTCCTTTGGCGGACCGCCCGAAAGAATTTTACTCGGGTGCACGATATATTTCACCCCGCTCTCATCCACCATGATTTCCTGCTCAAGGTTCTCATTTTGGTTTTCCCCTGGCAGCGAGGCCGCGTCTCTATCTGCTCTATTCGATTTTGCCACGAGGATAAATGCCCCGAAAATCAAAAACGCCAAAGCAAAAAAAATCTTTTTCATCGCTCTCCTCCATATTTTTTGGCCTAATACTTAGACGCTTTCAAAAGGCAAAATCTTACAAAAATACGATATGTTGATCATCTGTCACAATTCTTTCATAAGCCTTCTGTAATACGCACAACTGCCGGTATCGAGGATTTCGAGCATGATCTTTTTGGTGGTTTCCCCTACACCCCTTATCTTGAGGAGATCTCCGCGCATTGACGAAAGGGGCTCCTTCAACTGTGATATTGAATGAGCAGCGTAACCGTAAGGGCTGCTCCACCCGCGGAATGTCAACAAATAATCAAGATGTTCCAGGATGACCGTCACAAGGTCATTTTCGTCCAATATACCGCTGAAAAGTTCGAGGGGGACCCTTACGGGAAGGGCGTATTTTCTTATTATATCCCTGAATCTGCGGTTGACAGCGCGGAAATAACTGCCTGTCGGCTGCCCCCATTTGTCACCGGCGTAGGTTTTCTGATAATCATTTAGAAGACAGGGGTCATAATTTTCGATTACATCAAGGAAATAATCTTTCTGCCTGCCGGTTTTCAGGGTCATGCCTCCGAATATGACAAACGATACACCGATTTCTTTTGCCCTGCACACAGCTTCATCGATCAGCTCTTCCGGGTCGGACACAAACGGGATCACAGGGAGCAGGAACATACCGCAGGCAATACCCCGGTCTCTAAAGAATGAAATCGTGTCAAGCCTTTCTTCAGGGGAAGGGACCCCCGGTTCAAAGATCGAGCTCAACCTTTTGTTTACGGACGAGAAACTGATGCTCACAATGGCTTTTCTTTTTCTGTTTATTTCGCTGATTAGGTCCCCGTCTCTGCGTATCAGGGTGGATTTAGTAAGTATGTGAACAGGGAGGCTGTATTCGTTTAAAAGATTCAGCGCGTTTCGGGCCAGCAGGTATTCCTTCTCGGCTGTCTGATAGGCGTCCCCTACACCCCCGCCGAGCAAAACGTAGCCCTTCTTGAAGGGTTTGCGCTTCCCCACGGGATCCAGCTCTTTTTTTAATATTTCTACCGCGTTGACCTTGACCGAAACATCCTCCCCAAAATTACCTTCAACATTATATTTTTCAGCACGTCCGTCACAATAGGTGCAGTTGTGCGAGCAGCCCCTGTACAGGTTCATCCCGTACCAGGATATAAACCAGGAATCGATTTTTTTAGCTTTTCGCAGAATCGACTTTGCCCGGATTTCTTTTAAACCCATTTTTTCTCAGATGTACCTTTAAATAAAATATCTTTACACAGTTATATGCATGGTGACAATTCCAGGTTTTTACCTGGCTAATTAATATTTTCAATTAAGAAGCAAACTGGGTCAGGGACATCCCCGAGCCCGTGCTCAAACCGAATAAAATCCTCATTAAAGTTGAACAAACAAGCTACCATTCCGGCCCCCTGAGATATATGTCACCAGGAGGAAAGCTCCCCGCGCCGAAAACCTTTACCATGGGAATGAGACTTGCGGGCAGCGGTGTCAGACATCCTTTTAAGTCATCCATTGTCACGCGGTATGCCGTCCTGCTCCAGCCCATTGAGACGTAGAAACTTTCCAGACCCGGCGTGCAAAAAAGCATGCCGTACAACAGCCCTCTCCTTTCAGCCTCATCCTGTGCCCTCAAAACCATTTCCTTTCCCACACCTCCTCCACGAAACCTGAAGAGTACAGCAAGATTCTGGATCCCGGCAACAATCAATAACTCCGAATCGCGTGCGACTTCCCTGATGACTATTCCAACATAACCGGCTAATACGCTCTTTTTTACACATACCAGTGAAAACACCGGGCTGGACCCGTGCCAGGACCTGGTTTGAGAATACACGCCCGCGTCCTCCGGATAACATTCGCACAGCAAAGCACGAATGTCCCTGTCCATTGGGTCCTGCATTTCTTTCTCTTCTACAAGTACAAATGAATACTTCCGGCTCCCTGTTTCCATTGCGCACCGACCACGAACATGATTTTTGAAAAAATCAAAATATTGGATTATAATTAGTTATTATGGGACATAAAAAGTTTATGTTAATTATAAGTTCTTTAAGATTATCAAGTATTTAAATATAAAAAGCTCAATAAAGTGAGTTGGTGAAAAGCCGGGCAAGCCCGGCATCGTCGGGTTCCCCGAAGTTGCCGGGTCTCCCGGCGCGGCACCAAGAACTAATTATATAATACCATAATTATAACGGAAATAGGCAGTAAACAGATGCCAAGTCAGGAATTAAATAAGACAATTTTTTCACGTCCCGCGGAATTTGCCTCGAAATATTTAAATGCTGATAAACCGGGGCAGAAAGAGCTGTTAAAAAAGTTAATAGAGCTTAACCCGAAAAAAATTTCTTTGTTAATTAAATCCAGAAAAATTGCAAGGTATTTAAAAGAAAAAAACGCGCCTTTTTATATGTTAATAGAGTACGAAACTACGCTCGCGCGGACGCTTCGTCCAAAAAGAAAAGGGCACATAGGCGCAGATTTTTTTTCAGAAAGACATTATGAGAGAAAAATAAAGCCTTATCTCGAGGAAATCGACGATCTGAAAAAAAAGGGCCGTTTTACATCAACAGCTCTCATGCCGATCATCGCCCGGATGACAAACGTGGACGGGAGAGAACTGGCTCTTGAATATTTCGGCCAGGCCCACGGAGGGGTCAAGGAAATTTGTATACCTCTCGAAGTGATCGAATCCACTCTGGCAAGTGTGAAAAGCGGCATCATCAGAAGGCCGGTGAATAAACAGGAGTTTTCAGAAAAATGGGAAGTTGTTAAAAAATACTTTGACGCCGTGTATAAAAAAGACCTGGGACCGATCTTTATCAGGCGCGCAGAGCTGGATGACATGGTCAAGATATACGGCAAAGCCTTGTGGAAGTATTATGAGTTTTTAGAGAACAGGTCGAAAAAAATCGGAAAACTTAGACCACCAGGCCCGGTGAGCACAATCATCCCGGCGGGAATAAAAGATCGACCGTCAAAGACCATTTCAGACGAGACTTATGATGATCTGACCGAAAACAATATATCACAGCCCGCTGCCGACCTGGTGCCTGTAAAACGGCACACCCGCAAAGAATTAAAAACAGTCGTTATCCCCCGTGACAAAAACTCTCCCGAGGTTAAACAATCGGAGAGCGCCGCAATAAAAACCGGTGATATACTTATCCCCAGGATCGGGGACGTGTATAAATCCATGCCGGCCATACAGATAAGGACCGCGTGGATAGACCTGGTTAAAGCGGAAAAGGTTGTGACCTATGAAGAAAAAGAAAAAATCGACCTGAAAATACAGGATATTCTGGATGTTGAAACGATAATGCCTCCGGATGATGAGAGTGAGGAAATTAAAAAGCAAAAAGAAAAATATACATCCAGGTTGATCCAGGAACTTGAAAGCAGAGAGAACATATCTTCAAGAATGGATGTTATCAATAATTTTATAAACAGCTCCGGCAATACAATAATTGACGATGTTCACACAGTTTATGAAATACTTTTAAAAAGAGAGAAAAAGAAACACACGAAAACACAAAATATTGTAAAACAACCTGCCGGGCGGATACAGAAAACAGGAACAATGACGGACATGGGGCGTACGGACCTCGATTCTCTCCAATCCCCGGGTCAGGAAGCCCTTTTACCGCGGCAGGACAATACCGGTGAAATAGCTGAATATGACCATGAAACCGGTGTTTTTGACACAGGCGGGTATGGGGAAGGATCGGAAGAGGATGGCGGTCCAGGCATTCCGGGTACTACGAATGATAAAAAAACAGATAAGGAGGCAACCCATTCCACGATAGATGAACTCGACATAGGCCAGGCTGAACCTGTGGTCCAGGCTGAACCTGTGGTCCAGTTAGAAGAAGACACGGGCAGCAGACAGGCATCAGAATTAAATAATATTAATGAAATAATCGCAAATATTCTTTCCTCACAGGATGATGAC
>DRHN01000042.1 GCA_011049595.1 Spirochaetota bacterium
CGGGCCTTATAACAATTTTTTTTATAAAGCGTGGTGCGAATGCAGGATCACAATATGTTAGGTTTATATACGGCTAAGAACTTGAAAATTAAATAAACGCTCTAATATTTGTAAGGGCGACAAATGTGTGAATATCATCATTACGATAGATTCAGTAAACACAGTTTGTAATTCATTAAAAAAGAACATTTTGACAACATCATACTAATCTAGTACGTATTTATTTTAATACTACAACAAAAATTGTCAACCTTTTTTTAATTAGTTCTTGGGTTATCTTTCAAACTGACCCACTACGCACAATAGATTTTACCATTATCTGGAGTTCCCCATTGTTGTCCTGTTGATAAAAAGCCGATAAAAAATATCTTTATATAAATCCTTGAAAAGGCAGACCTTTTAGTACTAGAATAGGAGTGTACTGGTATATAAGAAGGAATAAATCCATTTTAAAAAATTGATTTAATTTTACATTATGGCTGTTCAACAGAATAAATCTACATGCCCGTTTTGTGGTCTCGGCTGCGGTCTGATGGTTGGGGTCGAACAGGGCAAAATTGTTGAAATAAGTGGAATGAAAGGCCATCCCGCCAATAATGGAGACACATGCCTTCTGCCACGGAATTATCCGCCGATATTTACTGATAAAGATAGATTGAAACAACCCATGGTCCGGCGCAACAGCCGGCTTGTACCCGTTAGCTGGGATGAAGCAATTAAGCATGTTGCTGACGGGTTCAAGAAAATACTTGATGAGCATGGCCCCAAATCGGTTGCCTTTTACGGTGGAGCAATTAACCTGACAGAAGAGTATTATCTGATGAATAAGTTCATGAAGGCAGCCATCGGTACCAACAATATCGAGTGCAGTACCCGTTTGTGTATGGCAAGTGCGGCAGTGGGTTTTATTTCGACCCTGGGTGCTGACGCCCCGCCGGCAATGAGAAAAAGCGGATCTTTTTCTCATTGCCGGCTGCAACATGGCTGTTTCAATCCCCGTTTTGTACAGACGCCTCAAAGCTGCTAAAGAGAAAAATGGGACCAGGATCATTATTGTCGATCCGCGACAAACTGAAACAACCGCGATTGCGGATATTCATCTTCAAATCAGGCCGGGAACCGATGTTGCGCTCAACAACTCTCTTGCTCATATATTATTAAAAGAAGGATTTGTCGAAGAAGAAAGTGTCGGATCCTTTACCTCAGGGCTTGATGAATTGAAAGAACACCTGGAGGAGTATCCACCTTCACGGGGAGCTGAAACAACCGGTTGCTCAGAAGAGCAAATTACCGATGCTGCCAGGCTTATCGGCCGGGCTAAGGCTATGCTCACCTTCTGGTTTCAGGGATATAATCATTCGTCCCAGGCTGTATTCAAGAATAACACACTGCATAACTTATCTTTGCTAACCCGAAATTTCTGCCGCCCTGGTACGGGCCCACTCTCCATCACGGGTGAAGCAAATGCTCTCGGTAACCGATGGGTCGGCGCCCTTTCACACCTTTTGCCCGGTATGCGCTTGGTTTC
>DRHN01000043.1 GCA_011049595.1 Spirochaetota bacterium
CCTATATAAAGGTGTCTGAACTTTCAGGGGTCCATCCAGCATCATGTCTTGTATTTGAAGATAGTGAGACGGGTATAAACGCGGCTTTTAACGCAAAGATGCGCTGTGTAGCCGTACCGAACAGATATACTGCCGACCAGTATTTTAAAAATGCCGACCATGTTGTCGACAATCTGACTTCCGATGCGCAGATTTTATCGTAGTTTCCCTAATGCGGACAAGCCGCATTCTTTATTGAATGGAGGTCAAAGATATGATCGGCTCACATAAAAGGCTGAATATCACCGGTGAGTGCTACAAAATCCTCGACTGACAACGATTCAGCCCTGATTTTTACATCCCGGAACCGATCTCTAATTAATTTTATTAATTCCTCTTTGTCAATTTTGATACTGGATAATTTGAGATTATTGACCAAATTTTTTCTCCGGTTTGCGAAACCGGATTTGACAACCATTTTAAATGCTTCCGGGTCAACCGGCAGGTCACCTTTTACACGCTTTATCTCGATCAATGAGCTTATCACTTCAGGCGACGGAAAAAAATTTCCCGGAGAGATATTCTTTTCGAGAATACGTATGCGGGAGACATACTGAAGATAAACTGAGACAAAAGCATAATTCTTGGACCCGGGCTTTGCCATGAGCCTATCTGCAAGCTCTTTTTGAACTGTCCCGATGATCCTTTCGACACTTTTAAAATCATCAACTATTTTTAAAATAGTTTTGATCCCCGCACTGTAGGGAAAATTACTTATGACCTTGCAGGGTTCCTCGGATGAAATTAAATCGTCACTATCAATTTGAAGGAAATCTTTATTAATGATCTTTATGTTCCTGGTCCCCACCCCGGCCTTTTCAACGATCTCCTGTAAATACTTACTGAACCCGCAATCGATCTCAACAGCTTCTATTTGTTTTGCCTTTTCGGACATGAGAAAAGTCAGTGTACCTAAGCCGGGCCCGATCTCGAGGACCGTGTCGCTTTTATTTAAATCTGCGTGTTTCAATATTTTTTCCGCCAGGGCCCGGTTGATCAGAAAGTTCTGTCCGTATCTTTTCTTAAGAGAGAGATTCCGATCTTTGAGGATTTCAGAAATAAATGCAGGAGAAAAAACTTTTTTTATATGATCAACTTCAATCAAAGAAGCTACACTTAATACCTTTTATTGATGATCCCGTTTTCACGGGTAAAGCCTTCACTAATTAGTTCTTGGTAACAACTTCGGGCTTGCCCGACTTATTCACCAAGAACTATTTATATCCACCCGGTTTAGCACCTCCGGTCTTCTTAACTGTAAGCGATCATATTTCTTTCAGCATTTTTGTAAGCTCTTCTTTGTCAATGAGGTCAATAGGCCGGATCTGCGCGAACTCGACAGCAGCTCTTGAATATTTTGACGCCGATATAACTATGCTCCTTATTGCGTTGATTTTTCTCATTTGATCGTAAAGCACACGTATATCGTCATAACTTATCGGCTCGATACTTCGGAATACTTTCACAATACTCGGAGATTTTTTAGCGTTTCGCCATTTGCTTTGGCTTTCAAGCGCAAAAACTTCAACTACATCCTGATTTCTTAAAAACACATCCTGTATCGCGAGCCCCATTGACTGCACAAGCTCCGTGCAGTAATTTTGGAAACCCGTTTGAGACGCAGTTAAAAAATCTTTGAGCTTGTCATCCGTCCTGAGGTCACTGTATACAGCTAATTTCTCGGCAACGTCCTTAAATTTCGGGCTGACAGCGTATATCTTTTCCCACTGTTCAACGGCAAGGATAAGTTCTTTATTTGTTTCGCGACACTGGGCCAGCAGGTACCTTAAAGCAAGGACCACGGGGACGTTTTCGGTGCCCAGTTTAATTGCTCTTTCCAGCTCGGCTATTGCACGGGTGCGGTCACCCTTTGTTATATATATATTGCCGATTTCCAAAAGAGCCCTCTGTCGCAGATCAGGGTCTCTTTGTGACTTTTCAAAATGCCCAAGAGCAGATGAAACATCGCCTGAAATTTTAGAGATTCTACCAAGGTGAAAGTAACACGCAAGATTTTGGGGGTCGTGCTTCAGTGATGTCAGAAAAGCTTTTTTTGCTTCGTTCATTTGCTGCTTTTTTAGATAAATGATACCCATTCTCATGTGAGAATCAGAATGCTGAGGATTTATTGCAATGACTTTTTTATAGTTCGTCAACGCCGAATCACTGTAGTTCCTCTGCTCAAATAATTTCGCAATATTATAATAGTTTTCATAATTGCCAGGATCTAATTTTGAAAGCAGGATGAACTCTTTCTGGCTTTCATCCAGCTGTTCCAGTTTTAAATATGTATGAGCGAGCCTTGATCTAACCTTTTTTTCAGTGGCTGCGTTCGTGTATTTTCCATAGTTGGTAATATATTTATATTCCACCGCTGCAAGGTCAGATCGATCTTCAGCAAGATAGCATTCACCAAGATACCAGTGTGCATCGGGACTTCTTTCATTTCTAGCAAGGACGGCTTTCGCGTATCTTATCGCGGCTTTTGTATTCCCGCTCTCGATCAGTTTCTCGAGTTCCAGGAACTTTCGCGGACTGGCCAATCTACGTATTATCATCACCAAAAAAATAACAAATCCTGCTCCTCCGAACACGAATAAAAATACCGCAATAGTGTTCATGGATGTGTCCTCTAATAAAATTAATAGTTTTCCTTATCTATACGATACTATATTTTAGAGAATATAGTCAAATAAAAATAAAAACATTATTTTATGAATATGTACAAAAGAACAATATTTTTCCTTGTTTCAATGTCGTTGTTTGTTAATTATTTCGGCATAAACGCTTCCGAGAATGAATATTTTAACAAAGGATTGAGCCTGTATCAGAAAAACGAGTTTGATATGGCAGCCGCATATTTCGAAGAAGCAAAAAAGATCGAACCGCAGGACCCGCAGATATACTTCTACCTCGGCAACACATACTATCAACTGGACAATATAGACAAAGCTATTTTAAACTTCACGGCAGGGTTAAACTTCAGCGAAGACAAGGGTCCGTTCTTTTACAACCTCGGGAACTGTTACTATCTCAAAGGTAACTACATTTTTTCATCGGAAATGTATTCAAAGGCTATCGAAAGCGACCCTGCTCTTTACGATGCTTACCTCAATACGGGAAGCGCTCATTTTAAAGTAGGGAATTACGAGGGCACGATAAGCCAGTGGGAAACCTACCTGGAAAAATATCCGCAAACCATCCAATATGTGAAAATTGAAAAGGCGATTGCCTATCTGAAAGAGCAGCTACAAAATGGTTCTCAGGATGGAGGAAGTTCTTCGGACAGTGGACAGTCCGGGGGCCAGACTTCTACTCAAGATAACCGGTTTGACCAGACCGATATGCAGGGTGATGGCCCTGGAGATAACGTCAACGGGGCTACAGGTCTGGACCTGGATCTTTTAAACGATGTGCTCAGTGATCTTGAAGAAATTGTCAATCAGACTGAAAACGTAATGGAGATCAGCGAGAAACCTATTGACGACCTTACACGCGAGGAAATAGAAAGATAAGAGGAAAAACATGAAGAAGAAAAAACGCAGTTTTGCCATTATGGGAGCTGCAATAGTTATCCTGATAATAGCAGTAGGTCTTGTCTATTTCATCGGGCGGATGAACAGCAAGAAACCACCCCGGGTACAGGAGATAGATGTAAGCGACGGTTACGATGATAAAGAAGATGGCCGGAGTAGTACCGAGGAAGCTGAGAACATGATCAAGCTTGCACAGTACTACATTGGTAAAGAAGAATTTGACCTTGCAAGAAACCAGCTCGAGAACGTGCTGATCAAGGACCCTGTAAATAAACTCGCTTTATCACTTCTTGAAAATGTGATTAGAAAAAGAAAAGAGCTGGAAAAGAAAGAAGAAGAGAGAGAAGACGAAAAACTCGACCGGGTCGTGTCAACACTTAAAGACTCTCTTCCGCGGCAAAAAGAAATAATTAAAGAAACTACAAAAGAAACCACTGTTACGGATAAACCTTCAAATTTTGATGACGAAATAAAGGCCAGGAATAAAAAGGCTGAAAAGTTCTTTACTGAAGGAATGAAAGATTATGAATCCGCAGATTATGCCGGCGCAATAAAAAATTTTGAAAAAACCCTTGATTTAAATACGGATAATCCCCTTGCATACTCAATGCTAGGGGCAAGTTATTACGCTGATGATTCCACCTCCCGGAACAATATAAAAAAGGCCATAGATTCAAGTAAAAAAGCATTGTCCCTTGATTCCACATTGTCATTGCCGCATTACACATTGGGCCAGGTCTACGACCAGCAGGACCTCATATCAAGCGCGATGTCCGAATACAAAAAGGCCCTTGAGCTCGACCCCAATAACGGTATGGCATATTACAAGCTTGGAGTGATACAATACCTGCGAAGAAATTACAGGGAAGCCCAGGTGTCTTTTACAAAAGCATCGGAAATCCTTGTTGATTTTCCTCAGGCATACTATAACCTCGGGCTCACCGCGCAGAAACTGGGGAAAACCAGAATCGCGACCAGTGCGTACGCCAGAGCTATAGAAGTCAAACCCGACTACACAAAAGCGATCATCAATCTTGGTCTGCTGTACTATGAAAATAATTTTTTTGATAAAGCGATCAGTTATTACAAACAGGCAATTTCCTTTGATCCGGATAACGCGAACGCTCACATAAAGCTCGGGGATACGTACAGATCAAAAAGGATGTACGAGAACGCAAAAAATGAATACGCTCTCGCATTGCAGGTCAACCCTGGAAGCGATTTGACCCACTACAATCTCTCGATTCTTTATGAAATGGAAAAAAACTATGAGCAGGCGATTGATGAACTTGAAAAGGCAATCGAGATAAAGAGGAATGACAAACGGTATTATTATAATCTCGGGAACAACTATGCCCGGCTGAAAAAGTACAGCGAAGCGATCACAGCGTATGAGAAAGCTATTCAGCTGGACCCTAACTACATGGAGGCATACAACAATATCAGTGATATTTATATCAAAAGCAATCTTTACGACAAAGCGCTCGCTACTCTTCGAAAAGCGATCTCCCTTAACCCGAATTCCATCCCGGCCAGGGTAAACCTTGGAAACGTTCTTTTAAAAAACGAACTTTACAAAGAGAGCGCCGAACAGTTCAAGACTGCGATTAAAATTGACCCTCTTTCCCCGGAGGCCCATTTCGGGCTCGCGACATCCTATCTCAAACTTGAAAATGACGATGAAGCAATATCAGAATATCTGAGAGCGATCAAATCCGATAGAAATTTTATACAGGCATATGAACCGCTGGGGAACCTTTTTCTAAAACAGGGGAATAAAAAGGACGCCCTGATAATATTTAAATCTCTTTTGAAGATAGATCCTGATTACCCGAAGAGGGAAAAGATCGAAACTATTATTAAACAGGTAGAACTTGCAACGTAACCGGCTTATTATTTGTATATCTTCGGTAAATCGGCGCTATATGTTTTTATTCTGAAGGTTAACTTTATGTACTTTCATCATATTGGCCTCTTCTCCTGCAAGAACGGGCACCCCCCCGATAAATAATACCGTCTCATTCTCCTTGCATAGCTTATTTTTGATGATGAGCTTCTCAGCGGTGTCCAATAATTCCTCCGTAGATTGGACCATCCCTATATTCACTCCCCGGACACCCCAGTATAGAGACAACCTTTTTAAAACTTCCTCACGCGGCGACATTGCTATAATTGGGACCGGAGGCCTGTATTTGCTCATAAGAACTGCGGTTCTCCCCGACATGGTAAAACTTACAATTAATTTGGGTTTCAGCAATTCTGTGATTTTGTACGCCGAAAAACATACCGAATCCGCCACACTTTTTCCCTGTGGGAATTTGCTCTGATCCCGGCCGAAGGACTTGACTTTGTTCATCTCGTTCTCGGTTTTTTTCGCAATGTCGGCCATTACTTTTACCGATTCAACGGGATATTCCCCTATGGCGGTTTCGCCTGACAGCATGACCGCATCGGTCTCGTCAAAAATCGCGTTTGCCACATCAGAGGCTTCGGCCCGGGTAGGACGGGGATGACTGATCATCGATTCCAGCATCTGGGTTGCGGTTATTACAGGTTTTCCCGCCCTATTGCATTTTTTTATTATCATTTTTTGAAGAATAGGCACATCCTGAGGGGACGTTTCCGCCCCGAGGTCACCCCGGGCGATCATGATCGCGTCTGAAACCTTTATTATTTCGTCAATATTATCAATGGCCTCCGGTTTCTCGATCTTGGATACAACAGGTGTGTCTTTTCTTTTTTTACTTATCCTTTCCTTTAGATCAATTATGTCTTCCGGCCTTCTCACAAAAGACAGCGCGATATAATCAACTTCCATTTCAAGTCCGAAATCGAGATCCTTTATATCCTTCTCGGTCAAAGCGGGTGTGCTTATTTTTGTATCAGGGAGATTGATTCCCCTGAATGACCTTATTACCCCCCCGTTGACTATGCTGCACACAATACTCTTCTCAAGAATATCAACTACGGTAAGCTCAATATTCCCGTCATCAAGGAATATCCTCTCCCCTATTTCCGCTTCCTCGGGGAGCTGGCTGTAATTGATGCTCAGACGTTTCCAGTCACCGGGTGTTTCTTCCGTTGTCAGGGTTATTTTGTCCCCCTTGTTTAGAACAACAGGCTCCTTCTCTAACTTCCCGGTCCGGATTTTCGGCCCCTGAAGGTCCAGAAGAATACCGGTGTATTCGTGGAGCATCTCTGATGCTTTTCTTGTCATTTCAACAGTTTCCGAATGGAATTGATAAGAACCATGTGACAGGTTCATCCTTGCTATATTCATGCCCTTTTTTATCATTTCGGCAATTGTATTCTCGTCGTGGCTGCTTGGGCCGATCGTACAAACAATTTTTGTGGATTTCATTATTCTCTTTTTTAAAAAATTATTTATTAGTTCATGAGTCGTAACGACTCCTGTTACCTGGCCGCCATATTTGTTTGCGTAAGGGGGTTGATCAGCCTGTTTTTCAGCCAGACTTCAAAATGCAGGTGCGGGCCCGTCGAGCGTCCGGAACTTCCTATCAAGCCGATTACTTCGCCCTTTTGTACATTCTCTCCTTTTAAGACTTTGATCTCTGAAAGATGGGCGTAATAAGTCCGGTATCCGAAGCGGTGCTCAATTATTATAGTATTGCCGTATCCCTCTCTGCTGCCGGTATAAATAACTCTGCCTGAACTGGCTGCGTAGATTTTTTTTCCAGCCCGGTTCGCGATATCCACACCCGTGTGAAAAGACCGTTTGCCTGTAAACGGGTCCCGCCTGTAACCATACCGGGATGTCAATCTTCCTGCGACAGGTTTTTCAAATGCTTCACCCAGCGCATATGCTCTTTCAATATTACTGAACTGCACACCCGGTAAAAATATTTTCATACCGGGGACAAGGGAATTTGACTGCAGGTCGTTTACTTCCATGATAAAATCCGGCGGAATTTTATATTCCGATGAATATAAAAAAATCGTATCGTCCTCTTTTACATTGATAAATATCCCTTTCATATTCGGGATGAGTATTATCTCACCTTCATGAATGTTGTGAACGTTTGTAAAGGAATTACAACTTATTATCCCGTCAGGATCTATATCGAAAGCTCTGGATATGCTCCAAAGAGTATCTCCTTTCTGAATTTCATATTCAATAAGCCTTAGCTTCGGCACGGAGTGTTCAAGGCCGCCTCTCCCGTTTTCATTGAAATCACCAGCTGAAAGTCTCACAGGATCCAGTGAACTCCAGTTAAAGTCCCCGAAATATGGCTTTACATCGTTGTAAAAAGTATACGAACAAGGAAAAAGCGTGATAAATAAAATTAAAGAAAAACAGGCCGCGGTAATCTTAATGAACCTGAAAAGCGCTGCTTTTTCAATTAGTACGATGGGTGCAATGTATTTTAGTACAAATCTTAAAGCAGCGCTCGACGCTGTACTGAAGTAGCGTTTTAAAACAATATTAAAACAAAGTCTCATCCGGATCTTAAAAACGATCACTTTATTTATAAAATTGTGATTTAACAGAAAAATTCTTTTTAATAGATGACTCATATTTCCATCTTGACTTAATTACCGCAATTTTTTCCACTATTAGTTCCCGGTGCCACAGAAGGGTTTGCCCGGCAACTCCGGGTTTCCCAGCGTGGCACCAAAGAACTAATTGTGCATTTAAACTGAATAATTGCAAGTACTATTTATGTTTTAATATTTTTAAAGGATCAATCACCTTATTGTTTTGCTGAACCTCAAAATGAAGGTGCGGCCCGGTGGACCTGCCCGAATTTCCAATGGATCCTATTATTTCTCCCTGTTTCACGGCTTGCCCCCTCTTTATGGTAATCTTGTGAAGGTGTGCGTATAAAGTTTTATAACCATTGGGATGCATAATGATGACGGTCCTTCCGTAGTTACCGCGGTATCCCGTAAAAATAACTTTTCCGTATTGCGCGGCGGTAACCCTTGTGCCGATCCTGTTTGCTATATCTATACCCGCGTGATAAGTCCTCTTTTTTGTAAAAGGGTCGACCCGGAAGCCAACTTTCGAGGTCAACCTACCTTTTGCAGGGTGCTTAAAAACATTCCCGATTGCGACAGATCTTTCCCAATCGGTAAGTGTCCCGCCCTGTATAAAAATCCTCTGCCTCACGTTTATCACCGAGGACGAGAGATCATTTAGATCGACGATTTTGTTCACAGATACACCGTATCTTTTTGAAATACCGGACAGGCTGTCACCCTTTTTAACGGTGTAATATATCCCATTCATGTTCGGGATTTTCAATTTTGCTCCGATTTTAAGATACCGGGCGTTATTAATATCGTTGGCTGTAATGAGAGTATCCACTGATATGTTAAACTTATGCGAGATACCGAAAAGAGAATCCCCCTTCTTCACGGTGTATATTCCCTCTTTCAATGAAAGTAATGAGTAGGATATATCTGAACTCTCTACGGTTTTGACTGTACGGCCTTCTATGCCGTCAATTAAAAATTTGTTATAAATAATATCCTTTTCTCTTTGCAAAACTCTTTTCTTTTCCCAGAAATATGAATTAATATTTATATATAAAGGTAAAATCGACACGAATATTAGAAAGCATGCCATCGAAAATAAAAGCGCACTTTTTTTTGTCTTTATCAGCGAATAAACAGATGGGCCAGACCGGGGCCTGTTAATAGAATTGTTTAGGTATGATTGTTTTGAGGTATTTGTTATATTACCTTTTTTTGGGGTTATTTTCTGGTTCTCAATAAGCGCTCTTTTTTTATCAAAAAAAGGAAATTCTGGTTTTATGCGGCAGTCAACGAATACATTACTGTTTATCATTATTTTTCCTCACTACATATTTTTCGACGAAATTTCTTTATTTTTTAGCTAATTTGTTCTATTCTGATAGAGAGGACGCACTTTTTCAAATACGGGGGGGCTGAAATGCCCGAAGATTTTGATAATCTAAGGGAGAAATCCGGCATAAACAGGCTGGATCTGAAACAGAGGAAAAAGCTGTTCGATAATTTTGTAACTCACGGCGGTCAGGTAGTAGATGAAAAGAAAAAGCCTGACGACACGATAACAGAGAGCAGGCGGGGTGACCCCGGAACAAGTGCTGTAAAGCCTGTTATAAAACCGTTAAAAAGCGGTACAATATCAAAGAAACCTGGTTTAAAAACCGGCATACCACAAAAAATGCCTTCCTTGATAACGACGGTCCGAAATAAAACGGATAAAAAAAAGAAAAAATTTACTCTAAGTGACAGGGCAAAAACATTTTCAAAAGGGATATTACTGAATGTTTTTACTTTCGGCGGCAAAAAATTTTCCGGCAAATTTATTAAATACCTGGACAAACAAATCAAAGAATCCATGATCAACCTCAACATATCGGTTGGTTCGATCCTGCAGGGAAATTTTTCCATCAAAGAAGATATAAACCGTTTATCCATCGGCGACAATGCAGTCTACTACGAACTTCTTGTCCGGCTAAGTGCGATCTATGACGAACAGGAGTTTAATAGGATATCAAAATTAATCTCAAACAGGAACATTCCTCAACCAGCTCATATCGAACTATTCAAGGGGTTTTACAAAAGAATGTACATTCTCGGCCAGTACAGGGATTTGTGTAAACTCTACATAGAAAAATCAATCGACTTACAGAGCAAAAGAAAAATAATCGATACCACGATCGCGCCGAAGATCAAAAACCAGCTAAAAAAAGACATTGATTTGATACTGGGTGATTTTCTTGATAAAATACATATCATTCTTTGTAAATTGGACCATGCGTTCTACCCGCAATACTCACAGAAGCTGGATGATTTTCTTGGGATATCTGAACATGATAAAATCGGTTACATATCACGGATTGAAAAGAAAAAAAGGGAGGAGGACTTAAAGAAAGAACAGACCGAACGTCGAAGGGCCCGGGAAGAAGCTTTAAGAAAAGATGAAGAAATAAAAATACCCAAACATGTGCTGAGAGGTTTTCCCCTTCTGGAAAAGGAGATTGCGAAATACGAAAAATCACTCGAGAGCAGCACGGAAAACCCGCTTCTTGTTATGGACAAAAGAGATAAAATGTACAAATGTATCTCGCTATTTAATATCTTTGATGACCAGTACTCGTTTATTCTTACGACAAGCAAAATAAGTTACAATATCGAATTCAGGGATCAGAAAAAAGTAGATATAAAAGAAGAGTTGAGTCACACTTATTTTATTATGAGCGAAACAAGGGAAGATATTAAAAACTACATTGAAATAGTAAATGAAATAAGAAAAACCAGGAGCAATCTAAGGCTTTCTTCCCACCAGAAATCCTCTCTTATGGAAACCCAGTCTAAAAAACAATCGATGCTAAGCGGTAAATGCAGAAACAAAATCACCGAAGTAATGAAGGAAATTGAAAGCATTCTCTCGATAGTCATCAGCGACTATAACTCCTCAAAGCAGATCTTACAGAACCCTGACGAACATCTCTATTTTGATGAAAATATAGACGGTGAAAAAAGACTTCAGGGGAAAAAGAATATCGAGGCAATTCTTGAAACCTTTTTATTTGCCGCCACATTTACTTTTTTAGTCGCCTATGGTGAGCTGTCCGGAATCGGTTTACTGGTTGAAGAAAAAGAGGACGCTGAAAAAAACAAAACCGATCAAAAATAATAATCCACACAATAACCATAACAAAAGCCCACTCAGTTGCTTAAACCAGTCCGGCCAAATTATTATGGATAAACCGTAATGTGGACAAGCCACATTCTTGATTGGGGAAATTTCCTTGCGAAAAAAACAAGGAAATTGTTATTTAGGTACTAAAAGGAATTATTATATTACAAACAATAGAAATTCATGGCGGCATGATATAGAAGGGGCACCGGATGGAAAGCAGAAGGGGGTTCGCGAGTGATAATAATTCAGGTATACACCCCAGGATCCTCGAGTCTATAAAAAAAGTGAATACCGGGCACCGGATAGCATACGGGGACGATCCGGTCACCGCTTCCGCAATAGATAAGTTTAAACTTCATTTCGGGGATGATATAGATGTTTATTTTGTGTTTACCGGTACCGGCGCCAACGTTCTCGGGCTGCAGGCGGTAACCGAATCCTTCCATTCGATCATCTGCTCGGATGTTTCGCATCTCAATGTTGATGAGTGCGGGGCCCCTGAAAATTTTTCAGGATGCAAACTGGAAACTATTCCAACCAGTGACGGGAAAATATCACCGGAAGATATAGCACCGTTTCTTCACGTATTTGGGAACGAGCACCACTCACAACCGAAAGTAGTTTCAATTACACAGTCGACCGAGCTGGGAACGGTTTACAGTCTTACCGAGATCAAAGATATCGCAGGTATCACGCACGAAAACGAAATGCTCCTTCACATGGATGGTGCGCGTATTGCAAACGCAGCAGTATCCCTGGGACTCAATTTTAAAGAATTTACAAAAGATGCAGGCGTAGACATCCTCTCCTTCGGCGGAACAAAAAACGGGATGATGATCGGAGAAGCTGTGGTATTTTTTAATAAAAACCATTCCCGGAATTTCAAATTTATCAGGAAACAGGGGATGCAGCTCGGGTCCAAGATGAGATACATTTCAGCTCAATTTGAAGAGTTCCTGAGCGATGACCTCTGGCAAAAAAACGCCCTTCAGGCGAACGAGATGGCAAAACTGCTTGCCCGGGAACTGGAAAAAATACCTGAATGCAGGATCACGCAGAAGGTAGAGGCCAACGCTGTGTTTGTGAACATACCGCGGAAGTATGTGGACAAAATACTAAAGGAGTACTTTTTCTATGTTTGGGACGAAAACGGTCCGGTTGTCCGGCTGATGACCTCTTTTGACACGCGTGAGGAGGATATCGAGAACTTGATCAGGACAATAATAGATTCAATAAAAAGTTAATACTGCATAAACAGTATATCTATGCCTCCAGGTTAAAAAACCCAAATCCTGAAGACTGTTAACGGACACAAAACACAAGTACGGTGAGTTAAAGACAGTAAACACTAATCTTGATAAATAACTGTATATTTTATTAGTGTGTTTCGCCAGGATTGCTTATGGTTTCTATTCTTTTACAGCCCAAAGCCTCACATCATCGAAACGAAAATCATTCGCAGTAGCCCCACCCCAGCCGAAAAGACCTACAGATCCATATGTATAAGTGGAGTCGTAAAAGGTCTGGATAAAAACATCATTGAAATATACATCAATTTTATCACCCTGGACGTCGACCTTGACCTTATTTACTGTTCCGTGAATGTCACTGAGGTTTGGTTCAAAAGTTTCCGGCATGAGTGATGTAAAACCGCCTAAGCCATCCCATATCTGCAGACCCCAGAAGGGTCCGCCGCCGACAGAGTTTGTCATTCTTATATACAGCATATAACCACTATGTGTAGGAGCAGCCGAAATTATGGAGCCCGGGTTGGTGCATCTAAAAAACAAACCGAATTTGTTCTCATTAGTGTCAGTGTTTATCTGCGTTATATTGGCCTCAAAAGTGTAATCAGTAAAAGAATTGTTGGCAGTTTCATTATAATAACTGCCATAACAAAAAGAGAAAGCTGCGGGAGTGGTAAGTATATATTCAACGGCGGAAGTAGCCCAGGTACCGTCTGTAATCGTCCAGTTATCAGCTATGCCATCGTTAAAATCTTCGTCGATAAGATACTCGTACTCCTCGGACTCTTCGGGCGACCAGTCCATGAAAAACATAAAACAGGAGGTTACCGATAACCCGATCACCATCATTAAAATCAGTATTAATGTAATCTTAAGACTCAAGCGCTGCTCCATTAAAACATCCTCCGTATTCGCCTCAGTACATTGCTATATCTATAGTTTACACCAATAATTACATATATTCAAATTTGCGGTCCAATTTAAAAATATAATTTAATTTTATAACAATGCATCTGAAGCAAAAATTATTATTGGACATGGGGGGAGCTGTTATGTATAATAAATGTAAGCATGTCAAAGAAAAATACAAAGGGGGCCCGATTCAGGGGCACAAATAAGCGCGTTTAAGCGTAGTATTTTTACGGAGGCTGGATAGATGGGTAGAAAAAGGTATTTAAAGATTGCGCTGCCGGTTTTATTACTTGTGATCATCGGCTCGGTTACTTCATGTTTTATGTTCTTCATGGACTGGAACGGTGAAGAACCAGGTTTAATGGGAACATGGATATACACCAATACAGCGGAGACGGTTACTCTTACTTTGACAGAAACCACTATTGAAATGGTGTTTGACGAAGATAATCCTAACCCGGACAAGCCGGAACCAAAAAGGTTATAAAAAGTTCATTTGAAAAATTGCCTCTGTAAATCTTTTTATATAAATAGATATATAAATTCATGAAAATTTCTTTGCCCAAAAAACAAAGAAATAACTCTTACGATACTAATTATCCAGCACTACCTCGTTATTTTACAGCAGGTACCGCTTATTTTAATGACTGGGGATTAAGGGGTAGCCTTTCCGGGAATAAGGATGCCTTCCAAATGAACATAACAATATACGAGCTATACAGATATTATTCTAAATGGTATGACTGGTACGCTAATTACGCTCCTTACTTTACCAACATTAATCGTGAGCAAACAAGAGGAGGCTGGTATACTTCGGTAACATGGCCATGGTTCTCAGTTCCCTATCTAAGTAATTACTATTATAATAATTTTTTAAACATTTTTCCCGGCAACAATTTGGGCGCAACCGGGGGAGATATTACGTGCACATATTCTCTAGATGGAGACAGTTTGACCCTTACTTTTGATCCCGGCGGCCTTAACCAGACATACGTGTTTCAAAGAAATTGATCATGATACGGTACCTTTTTCCCGTTCATTCTTATCAATAAAAAAACAATTATGAAAAAATATATATATCTAATCTTTACAGTAGCTTTGTTTTTTACTGCTGCCGGGGTCACACAGGCTGGACCACGGCCAAATGTGCTTTTAATCACCCTTGACACGACCCGCTCCGATCACTTGAGCTGTTACGGGTACGTACGAAAAACAACCCCGAACATCGACAGGTTGGCTGAGGATTCCGTGCTTTTCAAAAACGCGGTATCGGTCATCCCTTTAACTGGACCTTCGCATCTGTCAATTATGACAGGGCTGCACCCCGGAAGCCACCAGGTTTTCGCGAACGCCGTGCCGGTAAGCAAAAAATTCGCAACAATGGCCGAGATCCTGAGAAAAGACGGGTATGAAACCGGGGCATTTGTCAGTGTGTGGCTCG
>DRHN01000044.1 GCA_011049595.1 Spirochaetota bacterium
CAAGTGACTGAATGATCATAGCCGTGTCAATATTGGCTGCAATTAATTGAAATTCTATCTTTTTACCGGAGGTTTTCCTTTTTAATAATGATCTTCTTGGAAAGATTTCATGGATGACTGCAAAGGAATCATCATCAAAAAATTGTGAGTACACCCAGTCGCCTGTTGCGGGATAGTCAAGCGTGGAATCTGCATTGGACATTAGCTTACCGATTATTTCCGCAAATACGTCGTCCCCTCCCTTATTGATTATATAACTGTTCTTATTGACGGTGATAACCCTGGCTATCTGGAAATCAGCCAATTTTGCAGGATCAGTTCTGTCCTGAAACCATTTATTAAAACCTAATTTTTCAACGTTTATTCCCTGATCTGCCACTTATTTTTCTCCTCTTCATAGAGGTCTGTAGCCTCCTGCAGATGATGGTAGAATTGTTCAATATTTCCCCGGATTGTATGCGCCAAACGTGCCGATTCCGCCATATCAGCCCCCTTTCCACCGGTAGAAAGATCGATCAACCGCTTTTCTGTTACATGTAATCTTTTCTCCTCATCTTCGATCTTTTTCTCGAGTCGGGATATTTTCTTTATCAGTGGTCTCAGTGCTTTGGACCGTTCCTGTATATACAATGCTCTCTTCCTGCGCGGCTCTTTTTTTTGTCCTGCTGCCATGGTTTTTCCGTAATTATTCATTTCATCTTCGGTCTTTTCGCTCCATCCTATATTGTTGAGGAAATAGTCATACCCGCCTTCAAATAGTGAAATAGTACCACGATCAAACACAACAAGCCGATTGACCAGTGTCCGCAGAAGCATTTCATTGTGGGTGATGAGAACAACTGCGCCGTTAAAAGAATCGAGAGCGGCAAGAAGGGAATCTACGGATTCCATATCGAGATGATTGGTCGGCTCGTCCAGCAGGAGCAGATGGGCCGGAACTGCCAGCAGTTTTCCGAGCATCACACGGCTTTTTTCCCCCCCGGACAGCACCTGTATAGTTTTCAGGGCCATGTCCCCGCTGAACATCATTCCCCCGGCTATATCTCTGGCCCTCTGAGCCGTGCATTCCTCCGATGAGCTGGATATCTCGTCGAGGACCGTGCGCTCTGCCTGGAGTATAGCTGTATTGGACTGGGCGAAATAACCTGTTTTCAGTTTCGGGTGTTTGTGGATAGCGCCCGAAAGAGGCGTGAGATCATCGGCCAGGAGTCTCATAAGGGTAGTTTTCCCCTTTCCATTCGGGCCGATGACACCGATCCTGTCGCCTGAAGCGACATTAAGTTTGAAATCATTGATCAACGGAGCAGGGCCGTCGTCATAGGAAAAAGAGAGCCCCTCGGTCCGTATCATCCCTTTAGCATGAAAATCAAGGTATACAAAAGAGAACTCGAGGGTCTCTATCTTTTCAAGCCGGTTCAATTTTTCTTTTTTCTGAAGGTCCTTGATCCTGGACTGAACCAGCCCTGCCAGGCGCGCTTTGGCGCGGAAACGCCGTATGAATAATTCAGTTTCCTGCCGCTTTTTCTCATCATTTATACGGGTCTTCTCATATATCTCTTCATCTTTTAGTATAGCATTGTAATAGGCATCAGTGGTACCCTTTATTTTTCTGAATTTATACCTGTGGATGCCCAGGATGTGCGTACAGACGGCATCCATAAAACTCCTGTCATGGGTGATCAGCATCAGCTCGTTCGGCCAGGAACGCAGGTACCCCTCGAGCCACCGGATGGAGATGATATCAAGATAGTTTGTTGGCTCGTCCAGGAGCAGGAGATCGGGTTTGGCAATAAGGGTCCGGGCAAGCTGCACGCGAACCTGGTACCCGCCGGAAAATTCTGACGCCGGGCGGCTAAAGTCCTCCACACAAAAGCCGAGCCCCATGAGTATCTTTTCAGCCTGCCAGCGGTCCTGTGTCTCTTCAGCCGGCAGACCCGTGCAGACTTCATCGAGAATGTTTTCACATCTGAACCGGAGCTCCTGTTCCATGTACCCTAAGGAGTAATTTTTCGGTATTTCAATACTGCCGCGGTCAGGTTTTTCGTGACCGAGGATCAGGAGAAAGAGTGTGGTTTTACCGTGACCGTTCCGGCCCACAACGCCCGCTTTCTCGCCCCTGTTGAGCTGAAAGCCGACGTTGTCAAAAAGAACCTGCGGGCCGTAGGATTTTTTCAATTCAGAAATAGTAATCATGAGGGGTAAAAACTACTATCAGGCTGACGGGCTGTCAAAGGCTATTGTTCCGATATTTTTTTAAAAAATGTAAAGTTAAACGCAATAAACCCTTCCATTATATAGAATGGTATTGTATTATTTTAAAAATATCAATTTTAAGGAGGTTTGATGTGCGAAAGATTACGCTAATTCTTTTGTGTCTTTTGTTTGTTTTTACAGCAGCCCTTGGTCTGCATGCTGTTGATAAACTGAAAGTGGGTTTCATTTATGTGGGGCCCATCGGTGACATGGGGTGGACTCACGCGCATGATCAGGCCCGGAAGATCGTCGAGGACACCTTCCCATGGGTGGAAACGATTTACCAGGAATCGGTCCCCGAGGCTAAAGTGGAAGGTGTGATTGACAGAATGGTAAGACGTGAAAAATGTGACATTATTATTACAACCAGCTTCGGTTTCTGGGAGGGGACCGTAGCAGCGGCCAAAAAGTACCCTGACACGATCTTTGCCCACGCTTCAGGGTTCATGCGGGCGCCCAATTTAGCGACATACATGGCGGATTTCTATCAGGTCTACTATCTCAACGGTTTAATGGCCGGTGCTCTTACAAAAAGCAACAAGGTCGGCTATGTTGGTGCTTTTCCGATTCCCGAGGTAAAGAGGCATATCGATGCTTTCACGATCGGGGTAAGGGAAGTCAACCCCAGAGCCGAAGTCCACGTACGCTGGATCGAGGCTTGGTTCGACCCGGCAAAAGCAAAGGAGGCTACAAATTCCCTGATCGATATCGGCTGTGATGTCTTCGCATTTACCGAAGATTCCGACACGGTTGTTCAGGTGGCCGCTCAAAATAAGTTCCCGGTATTCAGTCACTACTCACCTATGCATAAATCCGCGCCAAGATACGTGGTATCGGGCCAGCTTGTCCACTGGGAGCTGTTTTACCTCGATTTTATTTCCAAAGTATACTCCGGGTTGTACACATCGAAAAATTTAGAAAATGTCGATTACTGGGGTCTTCTCAAAGAAGGCGCTGCTGAACTGGGCGGCAAATTCGATACACCGATGAATCCTGCCTGGAAAAGTAGGCTCGGCGGCACCTATAACCTGGTATTGAAAAGACTCGATCAGATGAAAAATCCGCAGGTTGTTTTTGATCCTTTTACAGGCCCAATTTACAACCGTAAAGGGAAAATTGTCGTTCCGGACGGAGACCGTGCTGATTACGTGCATCTTTTGAGTATCGAGTATGCAGTAAAAGGTGTAGTAGGCCCGTGGCCCGGGGAACCTAAATAAGAAAACATAAACATTCCTGAAAAATGGCCACTGCCATGCATGGGAGCGGCCATTTTATAATATTGAATCGGTAATGTCTGTTTCCTGCCTGGCATCGGGAATATCTTTATGTAAATGAAACTGGATTGTCACCCATATCTGGTTCAGATCAGGGAGATTTTAATGGGGTTTTTACGTATTGAGAGGAGACTGAATCCTTCCTGGAAAGTAGTGATCGGTGTTTCAGTCCTTTCGATTTTTCTGGCTGTATTTGTGATCGGGTTCATATTTCTCGGGTACGGAATAAGCCCTGTCAAAGCGTATATCGAGATATTCATAGAAACTGTGGGAAATGTCTACGGGTTAACTCTGATCATATGGCAAAGCATACCTCTTTTACTCTGCGGCGTGGGGCTTCTTCTGGCCTTTAAAGCTTCCTTCTGGAACATCGGTGCCGAAGGGCAGCTTCTGATGGGCGCTGTCTCGGCTACCTGGGTCGCGTTGTTCTCGGGTTTCCCGGATTATTTGATGATCCCCATGATCTTCATTTTTGGTTTTGCCGGCGGAGCATTATGGGGGCTTTTGTCCACAGTTTTTAAGGCAAGGTTCAGGATCAACGAAGTAATAACCACGCTGATGATGAATTATATTGCGATGAACATAGTGCTTTTTCTTATACACGGTCCCTGGAAAGGAGAAGAGATGAGGGGCTTCGCGTATACGAACAGCTTCCCTGAAGCCGCAACCCTTCCTGTTATAGGTTATACATATATTCACTGGCCGACTCTCGCGGCGGGTCTTGTTTTAGCGGGAATTGTCTATGTGATCGTTACAAGGACAAAACTGGGTTTTGAAGTAAAAGTGATCGGCCGCAGCCGTCAGGCTGCAAGGTACGCGGGCATCTCCTATTTCCGGACAATTTTTCGTGTAATGATCATTTCAGGGGGGGCCGCCGGTCTCGCGGGGGCGGGTGAAGTTGCCGGAGTCCATCAAATGCTACGTCACCCCGACCAGATTTCACTTGGATACGGGTACACGGCGATCATCGTTGCTTGGCTGGCCCGCGGCAACCCTCTGATCGTAATTCTCACTTCATTTTTATTCGGCATTATCTATGTCGCCGGCGATGTTGTACAACTTTCCTTTGGATTACCTTTTCAAATAATAAATGTATTTACAGGGCTAATCCTTTTCTTTCTCATCGCGGGCGAGAGTCTCGTGCATAACAAGATTTCCTGGAAAGCAAAAGAAGGGTTGTAAAATGGGATTGTGGGTTATTGAAACGCTGAGAAGGGCATTGGCCTTCGGGACGCCACTTCTGCTGGGAACACTGGGTGAAATCTACACGGAGAGGGCAGGTGTCCTGAACCTGGGTGTGGAGGGGATGATGGTGCTCGGCGCTTTTGTCGGGTTTGTGACCACTTTTGTGACAAAAAATCTCTGGCTTGGATTTATTATGGGCGCGCTGGTCGGCGGCGCGGCAGCCTTTGTACACGCCTTTTTATCGATCACCCTGAAGGCGATCCAGGTGGTGTCCGGGCTGGCGCTGACTCTTTTCGGTCTGGGACTGACAGGGGTCCTGGGAAGAGGGTGGGAGGGCAACCCTTTGAAGGTATCCCTTTCTTCATTCAGTGTCCCTTACCTAAAGGAAATACCGATCCTGGGCCCTATCATTTTTACCGAGCAGAATGTGCTTGTTTATATCGGGATAGGATTGGCTTTTGTCCTGTGGTTTGTTCTTTTCAGGACTTCGTGGGGTATTACAATCCGCTCGGTAGGAGAAAACCCGGCCACAGCCGATGCTCTGGGTATAGATGTATCTCTTGTGAGATATTTATGCGTTGTCCTGGGTGGGTTGCTGGCCGGGGCGGGAGGCGCGTATCTATCAATTATTTACAGGCCTTCATGGAACCAGGGTATGACCGGCGGCATGGGGTGGATCGTTATAGCCTTGACAATTTTCAGCGTGTGGCACCCCCTGGCCGCTCTTGGAGGGTCATATATATTCGGTTCTCTTTTTTATCTTTCCTTCAGGCTGCAGCCGTGGGTGGCTCCCGAGCTACTGACGATGATGCCGTACCTTTTTACGATTTTAGCGCCGCTTCTGCTTAACACGAGTAAAAAATTAAGGCGTAGGATGGGAGAGCCTGCTGCGCTTGGCCTGCCTTACAGCCGGGAGGAAGAATAGGGGTGAGATTATGGATAGACCCGACTCAAAACCCGCGCCGTTAATTTCAATTCGGAATGTCACCAAGGTTTTTCCGGGTGGGCGCGAGGCAAACAGCCATATAGATCTTGATATTTATCCTGGCGAAATACACGCGCTTCTCGGGGAGAACGGCGCAGGAAAGACGACATTGATGAACATCCTGTCCGGTATATACCGCGCTGACAGTGGGGGTTTCATGGCACGCGGCAGGCCGGTTCATATAAAGTCCCCTAAGGATGCCATCGCCCACGGCATTGTCATGGTCCACCAGCACTTCAGGCTGATCCCCTGCCACACCGTTGCGGAGAATATTGTGCTTGGGCTCAGCACCTCTTTTTTTTCTCCGTTAAAAGAAATTTTGAAAAGTATAAGGGATTTTTCAACGCAATACAACCTCGTTATAAATCCCTCGGCCAGGCTTTGCGATCTTTCATCAGGTGAGCAGCAGAGGGTGGAGATAGTGAAAGCGCTCATACGCGGTGCCAGTATATTAATACTGGATGAGCCTACTTCGGTACTGACCCCGCAGGAAGCCGGAGAACTTTTTATTATTCTTAATAAAATGAAAGCCGAAGGTAAAGCGGTAATCTTTATCACGCACAAGCTGGAAGAAGTGCTCAGGGTCTCAGACCATATAACTGTACTGCGCAGAGGCAAAATTGTCGACAGCTTTCCTACTGAAAAGATAAAAAGCAAGGAAGAAGAAGAGGCAAAAAAAGGCCTTGCCTGTATGATGGTGGGAAAAGAGGTGATCCTGAAGGTGAAGAAAAAAACGGTGAACAGGGGAAAGTCCGTTTTGAAAGTGGAGGGACTCCGGGTTTACAACGAGCGCGGCATTGAGGCTGTCAGGGGTGTGACGTTTTCGGTAAGAAAGGGAGAGATCTTCGGGGTTCTCGGTGTGGCCGGTAATGGACAGCGCGAGCTTGTGGAAGCAATTGTGGGATTGAGAGCTCATCAGGGAAGGATATACAAAGAGGGCGGTAATATGGGTTATGTGCCGGAGGACCGGCTGCACATGGGCACGGTTCCCGGATTGAGTTTGGCTGATAACATCATATTGACATGTTACAAAGATTTTTCAGGCATTCTGTTTCTGAAAATGCCTCTGATCCGGAAACACGCAAAAAAGCTGCTTTTTGATTTCAATGTTGCGGCTAAAGATCTGAAAGTGCCGGCAGGGCAGCTTTCCGGCGGAAATATCCAGAGAATGATCCTTGCAAGGGAACTGTCGCGAAACCCCGCCCTTCTGATAGCCGAACAACCCACGCACGGGCTTGACGTAGGCTCAACCGAGGATGTGTGGAAAGCTCTTTTGGCACAGAGAAAAACCGCCGGGGTTCTTCTTGTCTCAGGAGACCTCGAGGAGGTTTTATCATTGAGCGACAGGGTAGGTGTCATGTTCCAGGGGCGGATCGTTGACATACTGGACAGCACAAACGCAAAAAACAGGATCGATGAGGTGGGTCTTATGATGACAGACGGGTTGTAAACCCGGGGATATCGGGCCTGCGATAAAGGAACGGTTAAAGGCTGATCGACCGGCTGTTGTTCACGTACCTATCGAGACCGGCAGCCCGACTGACATTCACCCGCTTTAGTACCCCGGCAGAGTGAACAATTTTGCAAATTATGAAAATATGTACTTGACGATTTAACCGGTGTTCGCTACAATATCTTTAATTGTGTAAGAATAGATCCTGTTTTTTGGGTGGACTCCGGTGTATTCTAACGATTTTTGGGGCTGATTTGTTCTTGGTGCTACCTCCGGGCTTGCCCGAAGCGGTACCTTTAATTAAAAAATAACGATCGAATTATTGATATGTATCAATAAATAAAGGGAGGACCAAAGTGAAAATACTTAGAGTTAACATGGGCAGACTTACGGCGGAGTATGAAGATCTTCCCGGGGATTGGATGCTTGTTGGGGGCAGAGGTCTAATAGCAAAAATAATGAACAAAGAGGTGCCCCCGTCATCAGACCCGCTGGGTCCTGAAAATAAGCTTATCTTCGCGTGCGGTCCGCTTGCCGGCACCATGGCCCCACACCTTGGGAGGCTCTCGGTAGGTGGTAAAAGCCCGCTCACCCTGGGTATAAAAGAAGCCAACGCAGGCGGCCCTGCGGCCCAGAAACTCGACAGGCTTGGAATAAGGGCGATAGTAGTCGAGGGAATGCCCGAAGATAAAAAACTATACTGTTTAGAAATAAATGAGGAAGGGGCGGCACTGGTGCCCGCGGACGGCTACAGCGAAAGAAAGATGTTCGGGTTTGTTGATGAACTTTACGAAAAATACGGCATAAGACAAGACGGGAAACACAACCCCGCGATAATCAGTATCGGGCCGGCGGGGGAAAGGATGTACAAGGGAGCTTCTATCGCTCTTACGGACCTGTACGGCGATCCTTCGCGTAGCGCAGGAAGAGGAGGGCTTGGCGCTGTAATGGGCTCCAGGGGTCTCAAGGCAGTGATTATCGATGACACAGGTACCGCAGCTGTTCAGATTGAGAACAGGGACATGTTTAGAAAGTCAGTCAGGACCTGGGTGAACGAGATAAAAAAAGATGTCGTGTGCGGTCTTTTTTCATGGGCCGGGACACCTTTTACAATATCGTCAAACAGCTATCAGGGGACCATGCCCGGAGACAATTACACCACCGGAAGGCCTCCGGGTTTCAAAGAGGTAGATGGTGAAGTCACAAGGAGAAGAGTCTGGGAGCGGCACGGGAAGATGCACGCCTGTATGCCGGGCTGCGTGGTCCAGTGCTCGATAATCTATTATGATGAGGACGGTGTAAAAACTTCCGCCTATGAATATGAAGCAGTGTCGATGATAGGGACCAATCTCGGAATTTCAGACACCGACGCGATCGCGAAGTTCAAGTACATCTGTGATGACCTGGGTGTGGATTTTATCGAGATCGGCAGCGCCATGGGTGTGTCATCGAACGCCGGTAAAATGAAAATTGGTGATGCCGAATCTGTGATAAAACTGCTTGGGGAAGTCGAACGCGGCACAGATCTTGGACACACGATCGGTGATGGAGTCGTATCCACCGCGAAAGCTTTCGGAATAGAGAGAGTGCCGGCGTTCAAGGGCCAGGCCCTCCCGGCCCATGACCCGAGAGCTGTAAAAGCTATGGGAGTAACATACGCCTCGAGCCCTATGGGGGCGGATCACACTGCCGGCCTCACTTATAAAAAACCCCTCGCGAAAGATGGCCAGGTGCTGAACTCCCTGAGGTTTCAGCTGAGAGCCGCGGTGTGCGACACGTTCGGTTACTGTTTAAACGCTCTGCCGGGCGGGAGAACATCGATATACGCATTTGTCGCGGAATTGCTGACAGCCCGTTTCGGAGGGGAAGTCACACCCGAGGATGTCCTGGATATTGCCAAGCAGGACCTCAGGGATGAGCTGGAGTTCAACAAAGGGGCCCAGTTCAGCACAGCCCACGGCCCGTTCCCCGAATTTCTAAAAAAGGAAGCCCTCCCCCCGACGGGAAATGTCTTTGACGTTGATGAGGCGGAAATAAACACAATATGGGACCTGATGGAGGTCTACAAAGAGCCGGAGAAGATATGGGAGGTCCGTTTCCCGAAAATTCCTTCGTTCCTGTTCGGTGAGGGTGTTGTTAAAAAACTCGGCGAAAGCGCTGCCGGATTGAGGATAAAAAAAGCCCTTTTAATAGCAGACCCCGTTATGAAGACCCTGGGACGGACAGATGAGATCCAGGAAATCCTGAAAAAAAGCAGCGTGGACTCCGCTGTGTATTCCGAAGTAGAGCCCGATCCGCCATTAGAGTCAATTGAACGGGCGTCAAAGGCTTACAAGGACAACGAGTGCGACGGTATAATAGCGCTCGGCGGCGGCAGCTCCATGGATACCGCTAAAGCTACTGCTGTGAGGGTATCCCAGACCGGTGTGCTGGAAGAGTACGATACCATGTTCGGCGGAAAGGCCAAGATCAAACCGCCTCTTCCACCTATTATATGCGTTCCGACCACATCCGGCACGGGAAGCGAGACCAATCAATATGCTATAATTACCGACAGGAGCAGGGATGTAAAGTTCACACTGATGAGCGATTTAATGGTCCCCAGCCTGGCCGTCATAGACCCCCTTCTGTCCATGACGATGCCCCCGATCGTGACCGCGGAAACAGGGATCGACGCGCTTGCCCACTGTGTCGAAGGATATGTGGGGATGGCTGATGAGTATCACCCCTATTACGAGTCACTGGCTCTTTACGGGGTTAAAATGATAGGAAGGAGCTTGCGGAAGGCCTATTTAAACGGAAAGGATGTGCAGGCCAGAAAGGACATGTGCATGGCAGCATCCTTCGGGGGGATATCCTTCACAAAGGGACTCGGTCTTGGGCACGCGATCAGCCATGTCCTTGGCGCTTTTCATCACGTGCCTCATGGTAGAGGGTGCGCGCTCGGGCTGCTTTGCTTTGTGAGGGTCAATAAGGAGGCCTGCGGGGACCAGTTTAAGGATTTAAGCTGGGCTCTCGACAGGACGGATGACCTGGAGCCTGCCCTTAAAAATTTATACGGTGACCTGAATATTCCCGTAAAGCTGAGTGATATCGGGATATCTGAAGATGATCTTCCGAAAATTGCGTTTGAAACTTCTACAAATACAGTCAACCTGGCAGCCAACCCGGAGCATGTTACTGAAAAACGTATCCTGGGCTTGCTGAAAAACTTTTATTAACACACGGATTAAATTTACTTTACTAAAATTTTAATTAAGGATAAACATCATGAAAGAGATAACTGTATTACCGTGCCATGATTCAAAGAGGAAAGTAAAAGTACCTGATATCCCGCTCTTCAAGTACCTGCCCGACCTGAAAGATGAACTTGACAAGAACCTCATCTCCAAAGAAGAGGCTTTGAGGCTATACAGGGCAATGATCCTACAGAGGGCTTTTGAGTACACTATCCGTGACCTGGACAACAAACGTCTTGTTCCCTATGAAGGGTTTGAGTTCAGGGGTTCCACGCATTTGAGTGTGGGGCAGGAAGCTGCGCAGACCGGCGCTATTTGTGCCCTGACCAGAGATGACTATATTGCCGTTCACCACAGGGCGCACGGACATTGCCTTTCAAAAGGAATTTTTGCTTATGATGAGATGTCTGATGATGAACTGAAGGATGTGTTGAGTACCGCTGATGAAAATGAGTTTTCCGTGGAGAAATACGACAACCTGCTTGCCGCGGTCGTGGATTATCACCTCTATCGAATGGTAGCGGAGGCGTTGGGTAAAGAAACCGGTTACTGCAGAGGAAGGGGCGGGGCCATGCATATCGCCGATTTTTCGGTCGGGCACCTTGGGGCCAACGCTATAGTCGGCGGCGGATACCCGATAGCCACGGGAGCCGCTCTGGCCGTGTCCAAGCTGAACGAAAACCGAGTGGTCCTTTGCGCGATCGGTGACGGTTCTATGAACAACGGTGTAGCTCACGAGTCGATGAACTTTGCGACAATGGCACAGTAATACAGTTATCTCTTTCATGATGTTTATCCTTAATTAAAATTTTAGTAAAGTAAATTTAATCCGTG
>DRHN01000045.1 GCA_011049595.1 Spirochaetota bacterium
TCTTCAAGGGGAGTGTTATGAATGTTTTTGATAAGTGCTTTAAGGAAGGCGGTTACCTGGGGATGTTCAGGGCAGCAAAAGACAAATACTACACCCGGCCCATTCTTTCCTTATACCCTGGCACAGAGATGGAGTTTAACGGAATAAAGACGATCATATGGTCTTTGAATAATTATCTCGGGCTTGCCGAAAATGACGAGATCAAAAAAATCGCATCTGAAGCCGCGGCCGAGTACGGGGCTTCAGCGCCCATGGGGTCTCGCATGCTCACCGGCAACACCGTACTTCATGAAAAGCTGGAACAAAAACTTGCGGCTTTTGAAGAAAAAGAATCAGCAATTCTTTTCAACTACGGGTATCTCGGTGTGCTCGGGACCCTTTCCGCAATAGTACACAGGAGCGACACGATAATAATTGATAAGCTGTCTCACGCGTGCATGATAGACGGCACTTTTCTAGCCGGAGGAAAATATCGTTTCTATAAACACAACGACATGAACGACCTGGAGAAACAGCTCAAAACCGCCAATAAATTAGGCAAGGGAGGGACACTTATTGTAACGGAAGGTGTATTCGGCATGAGAGGTGATCTTGCAAACCTTCCCGCGTTATGTGATTTAAAAGACCAGTACGGGGCCCGTCTTTTTGTCGATGACGCGCACGGCTGCGGGGTCATGGGCCCGAATGGCAAGGGAACACCCGAGCATTTCGGTTTGATGGACAGAGTAGATCTTTACTTCAGCACTTTCGCGAAATCTTTTGCCGCTATCGGCGGCTTTACAACCGGCGACACTGAGGTGATAAGGTATATCAGGTATAACGCGCGGACACAAATATTCGCAAAAAGCCTTCCGATGATCTATGTCAAGGCTGTCGACGCTACCATGGACATAATTCAGAAAAACCCGGGGTTCAGGACCAGGCTATGGGAAGTAGCGAAGAAGCTGCAGAACGGGCTGAGAGAAGCAGGGTTCCACCTGGGGGACATTGCTTCTCCTATCACGCCTGTTTATGTGCCTGGCGAACCCGAGGTAGCAATGACGATCATCAAATATCTTCGTGAACAGAAGGGGATTTTCGTTTCCGGTGTGATGTACCCGGTTGTGCCGAAAGGTATAATACTTTTACGCATGATCCCGACAGCAGCTCATACTGACGAGCAGATCGAAAAAACGCTCTCCGCCTTTAGGGACCTGAGAGACGATTTTAAACTGCATCTTGAAAAAATAAAACTCTAAATCTGATGCCTTCTAAGATTTGAGGCCCGGCCGCAACAGGGGCATAAATACATCTGGCGGGAGCGTTTACACTCTCACCGGTTTCCCCTCCCGGGCTGATCCAAACAGAGCTTCCAGCACATAGACATTTTTCAACGAGTACTCAATATCATAAAGAAGAGGTTTTTTTTCAAGAACAGCCTCTGCAAAGTGCTCAAACTCCAGCCGGTATTCATCTACCCCCTGATACTGCTTTGTTTCCTGTTTCTCATTTTTCTGTAGAACAATTTGGGTTTGCTTTCCAAAGGACACAAATGCACCGGGCACCTCAATCAGCCCTTTGTCGCCTATCACCCGGTAATAATATCTCGGCTCTTCATCCATGCTTACGTGAAAGGATGTTATCTTTCCTTTCGGAAACCTCAACTGCCCCGAGAATGTCATGTCGACATTTGTCCTTGTAAGATTGAACATACCGTAAACTTCGACAGGTTCGCTGCCGGTCATCAACCTTGAGACGTCAACACAGTAGCAGCCGACATCATACAGAACGCCCCCCCCAAGCTCCCTGCTCATCAGATAGCTTGACGGGTCGTCAAGAACGTAGCTGAAAGACGATTCCACGGTCTTAATTTCTCCGATCGAACCGTTACGGCACATTTCGAGTACATCCCTGTTCCTCGGGTGAAACCTGTACATAAATCCCTCCATAAGAACAAGGTCCTTCTCACGTGCCGCTTTTATCATCTGACGCACTTCTTCGCCCGTCAATGCGAGCGGCTTTTCACACATCACATGCTTTCCCGCTTTGAGGGCTCGAATAGTCCATTCGCGGTGCATGGAGTTGGGAAGCGGGATGTACACTGCATCAATATCCCTGTTTTTCAGCATCTCTTCGTATGACCCGAAATAATTCTCGATACCGAGCTTTACAGCCCATTTTTCTGCTCCTGAAATCTCCCTGGACGAAATCGCGTGGACCTTTACCTTTTTTGATTTACGCAGGCTTTCAATGACCCTGCTCACCGCTATATCCGCTGTCCCCATTACTCCGAGGCGTAATATATCGCCACCCATTGCTCACCCCCTTCAGAACTCACAAAATAATCCAACTTGTTCTCTGTGTCAAGACCGGAACAGTACTATCTCAAGAATAATATATTTTGACCATAATATTTATATTATATTAACTGTGACTGAAACACCCGTTTTCTTTTCTTGCTGATATCTTTATATCTACTGCTAATTGAAGGAAATGGAGACAAAGGAGAAAAGTATGGAGGAAAATACAATTGCGGTAATCGGCGGCGGGAACATGGGATCGGCTATAATCGGGGGCATCATAGCGCAGGGAAATAATCCAGCCGATATTCTTTTGATAGAACCTTTAATACCTGTAAGGGAAAAACTCGAACATGATTTTAATATATCCACATCTGAAAAGATCCAGTCTTCCATAAAAAATTGCAGTGTCATGATAATAGCGGTCAAACCCGGGGTCGTAAAAGAAATACTTAAAAACCTGTCCCCCTTCCTGGCTAAAGATCATCTTCTTATATCTATTGCCGCAGGCATTTCTATCGCTTATATTGAAAAACAGTTTACAAAAGACGTTTCAGTGGTAAGGTCGATGCCGAATATCGCCGCACGGGTCGGCAAAGCGGCAGTAGCCCTCTGCCGCAATAACATTGTTTCAAAGGCTCAGCTCGAGACAGCGCATACAATTATGAAATGCATAGGAACTGTTATCGAAGTGGATGAAAAACAGATGGATGCCGTAACCGGTCTTTCAGGGAGCGGGCCTGCCTTTATTTTTCACATGATAGAGGCCCTCGCAGAGGGCGGGGTACTGATGGGTATTCCAAGGGAAAAAGCGCTCGAGCTTGCGGTACTGACCGCACACGGATCAGCATCCTATCTGAAAGAGCTGAAAATGCACCCGGCGCTGGCAAAAGAGTTTGTAACAACACCGGGAGGGACTACAATTGAGGGGCTGCTGACGCTCGAAGAGGGAGGCTTCAAAAGCCTTGTGATGAATGCGGTGAAGAGTGCTTCTGAAAAATCCCGTGTCATAGGGTTAAAACTAAATGAATAACCATTGCCACTATTTTTTCGATTACAAATTTTTAAAGGCCGGGCTTCTTGCCCGAGGGGATGATCTCATTCTCATAGACATTACGCGCGGCAGGGACGAGTTCAGAGATACCATGATAAAGGAACACGCTCTATGCTGCGAAGATGCCGGGCCCTTTGCTGATGTAATACGGGAGCTGACAGAATATTTAAATGGAGAAAGGGCCTATTTCACAACGCCATATTCTCTTGAGGGCAGCTCATTCCAGCTAAAGGTCTGGAAACAAACTGCACGCATCCCTCATGGCAGCGTTAAAACCTACAGGGATATCGCCCTGGAGATCGGGCACCCAAAGGCCGTGCGGGCGGTCGGATCTGCGGTGGGGCGCAACAGCATACCCATTATCATCCCATGTCACAGGGTCATCAAAACAGGCGGCCAGGCGGGGCAATTCGGGGGCGGCACGGAATTAAAAAAACGGCTGCTCACCCACGAGGGAATAAAGGTCCGGAACAACTGGATCGTCTGAAAGTTTACGACAAAAGATATACCGATATTCCCTGCCCCTAATTGAACCATCTTCATAAATATATCCCGGTCCCCTGTTATATAGCCATCATCTCGCGGATATTTTTCACAATTTTAGCCGCGTCGGGAAGGTTTTCCCGCTCGAGCGGCGCTGACATGGGAGGCGGGACCTCGTAAGCGGATATAAGCTTGACCGGGCCCTTTAAACTTTCAAATGCGTGTTCCTGGATCTTATTTATTATGTGTTCGCCGAAACTCCCCCTTCCGGGAGCCTGAACAACAACAACAGCCCGGCCTGTCTTATTAACAGAGCCGACTATCATATCCACATCCAGAGGGACAAGGGTCCTGGGGTCCACTATTTCAACATCCACACTATCCTCCTTTTCAAGGATACCGGCAGCCTCGATGCAGGCTTTCAGCTGGTGGGAGTACGATACTAAAGTTATGTCCTTACCTTCCCTTCGTACGATGCCTTTTCCGAACGGAATCGTGTACTCTTCCTCGGGAACCACACCCTTTTCAACGTAAAGGTGCTGATGCTCGATAAAAAACACCGGGTTATCATCCCTTATGGCAGTTTTAAGAAGCCCCTTTACGTCGTAAGCAGTATATGGTATGACGACCTTCAACCCCGGAAATTGAGCCGGAAACACTTCCAGGCTCTGGCTGTGCTGCCCCGCGTAACCCTTTCCCCCACCGATGGTGGTGCGGATGACAAGAGGTATCTTTGCCTTCCCGCCGAACATATATTTCGTTTTCGCGACCTGGTTGCCAAGTTGATCGCCGGTCATAAGTATAAAATCGATATACATTATCTCTGCAACAGGCCTCAAGCCGGTCATCGCGGAACCGAGCGCTGTCCCGATGATGGCGGATTCCGATATCGGCGAGTTGAAGACCCTGTTCCTGCCAAAAATGTCGTAAAGCCCTACCGTCGCCTGAAACGCGCCTCCATATTCGGCAACATCTTCCCCGTAAAGTATGACGCGGTCGTCTCTTTCCATTTCTTCCATCAGACCTTCTATAACAGCGTGGCGGTACAGGATCCTGCCCCCGGAATCTCTTCTGAACTTTTTCGGTTCTTTGAAAGTTTTTAGGGTCCTGTGCTTATCTCCCAGCCCTTCGCTCGTTGTGCTGGAAAACAGACCCTCGGAAATACTCCCGGGTGCAGGGTCGCTTGCATTGGCCGCTTTTATGGTCACCTCTTCGACCATATTTTTGACTTTATTGGCAAGATCATCAATAGAGCTTTCTGTCATTACTTTGTTATCCAGAAGCTCTTTTTTGTAAAGAAGGAGAGGGTCGAATTTAAGCCACTCCTCTTCTTCCTCTGCAGTCCGATAAGTCATTCTTTTATCACTCAGTGAATGGCCTGCGTACCTGTATGTCTTAAACTCGAGCAGGACCGGACCGGACCCCTTTCTGCATATCCCGGCCGCTTCTAAAACGGCATTTCTTACGGCAAGCACATGCATTCCGCTCTCGGTTCGCGCGTGCATGTTCTGTTCGTTAAACCCGACGCCCCGTCTTGAAAGGTATTTTACACCCGCGACCTCCCCTGACTGCTGACCGGACATACCGTACTGGTTGTTCTCAAAGATAAATATTACAGGGAACCCGGCTCCGAACTGAGGCATTGCAGTAAAGTTCATGGATTCGTGGCAGATCCCGTTATTGGCAGCACCGTCACCCACCATGCACGCGACCACTTTATTACTTTTTAAAAAATGAGAGCACAAACCTGCGCCTGCCGCGATTGCCATGCTTCCGCCTACGATGGCGTTGGCCCCGAGGTGTCCCGAGTGAAAGTCCGCGATGTGCATGCTTCCCCCTCTTCCCCTGCAATACCCCTCCTCCTTGCCAAAAAGTTCCGCCATAGTTTTAAAAAGGTGCAGACTGACTGCCTGTTCTAAAAGAGAATCATCCGACTCACCCGATCCGGGTACATCCAAAAATGAAACAAGCTCATCCCTGGTCATGGAATATATTCTGAACAGGACCTTCGCTATTGAATGCCCGTGTCCCCTGTGGGTCGAGGTTATGTAATCATCCGCGTGCAGGGCTGACATCGTGCCGGTGGCTACTGCCTCCTGACCTATCGATAGATGGGTGGCGCCAATAAACTGAAAGCCGTCAAAGGGAGTGAACTTTTTACTTTTCAGCTTTATAATCATTTCCTCGAATTCCCGGATATAAAGCATCGACTCGAAAAGCCGGACCGCCTCTTTTTCTGAAACTGTCCTGTCCAGCTCTTTTTTAAGCGTTGTGTTGTGCTGGAAAAGCGGAATCCCTTTGAATGCAATTTCACCTTTTTTGAACTCAGGTAACACAGTGATTTCTCTCATTTTTACCGATCCTTTTTATATAATATTTCTCTTAACCCCCGGTCTTTATACACTTTTGTCCAAGATATTAACAAAAAAGATAGTTGTCAAGACAGTGTACCGATGGCCCGTCAAATAGACTCCCCAAGGCAGCGGGACCGGCATCGCAGGTTTTTTTTAGTTTACTTTTTGCATATCTTTTATTACTTTAACACCATTACCATGGGCGATGGGAAATTTAATCCGAGGATCATTGTTTTTTCAACACCGAATTGCGGGTGGTGCAGAAAACTGAAAAACTATCTGAGGGAAAAAGGATTTAGATACAGAGATGTTGATATATCGAAGGATGCGAAGGCCGCGGATGATCTGGTACGGAAAACCGGACAGACGGGTGTTCCTGTAACTTTGATAAACAGCAGATCGATAGTCGGGTTTAACAAAAAAGAAATTGACAGGGCTTTAAAGATTATTAATTAGCATGTGGAGTCACAAGTTAATAGGTTATACTGTTTTTAAAGCGGTTTCTCTCTGCATAAATATTCCAAAAAGTAAAATACTATATCAAATAGGAGAAAGAACATGAAATTAAAGGTAATCGACGAAAGATTATTGATCGAACCCGAAGAGACAGAAGAAGAGCAAAAGACAGCCGGCGGGTTATATATTCCCGACACCGCGAAAGAAAAACCTCAAAGAGGAATTGTTGTAGCGGTTGGAACCGATGAAGATCTGCAAAAAGTGATCAAACCGGGTGACAAAATTGTATTTGGAAAATATACCGGTGATGAAATCGAGTTCGAAGGAAAGAAATATTTGGTGGTTCAAAGATCTGATATTCTGGCTATCATTACAAACTGACACACCGGGGCAGCTCTCAGGATATCCTGAGAGCTGCCCCGATTATTATTTTGTTGTCAGGGTAAACGCGCCGTCCCAATCTCTTGCTGGCGGTTTTTTCTTAAAGTGTCTGCATCTTTTTATATACATATTGCTTATTTCGTCTTCATTTATCTTTAGTACCTTTTTGAACTCTTTTATGGCAAGGTCCCACTCCATATTCTTATACAGCCTCATACCTTCGTCATAGAGAGATAAAAATTCCTCTGAGTAGACGATCACATCCTTTTCACCCACCAGCTCGAAGATCGAAACCGGCTTTTTCTTTCCTTTCACCCGCACTGAATCAAGCTCTCTGGTAACAAAATTGTCCTTGATCTCATTTTGCGTAAATTCACTGATTATTATTTTATTTGCCGTCTGGTATAATTTATTTATCCCTTCCAGCCTCGCGCCCAGATTGACCGCGTCACCGATAACGGTGTAGTCAAATATCTGTTCCGAACCCAGGTTGCCGACGATCATATCCCCCGTATTTATCCCGATGCCTATGTTAAAGCCTTCTCTTCCTTCCTGGGCCCATTTTTCCTTTAACCGATCCAGCGATCTGCCCATCTCGAGGGCGGTACTGCAAGCCCTGACGGCATGGTCCTCCATGTAATATGGGGCGCCGAACACCGCCATTATCTCATCACCGACAAACTTGTCAAGCATTCCCCCAAACTTCAGGATAACATCAACCATTTCAGTGAGGTACTCCCCGAGGGCGCTAACGACCTCTTCAGGAGTGTACTTCTCTGAATAAGTGGTAAATGCCCTGATGTCTGAAAAAACAACGGTAAGGTAACGTCTCTGCCCTCCGAAGGAAAGCCCGTCTGCGTCCTTTAAAACCGAGTCCACTACATTTTCCGCCAGATAATGTTTAAAAACCGACCTGATGTGCAGTTTCTCCTTTTCCTCGCTGAAATACTGGTAGACGTTGCACCCGACAAACGCGAGTCCGATAGCTCCCATGGGGGCTATGAAGTTCATAAGTATATTCGCGGCTGTAAAAAGCATGATGTTTACAAAAAAATATACTACCCCGATTGCAACCGCTGAGGAAACACCGATCCAGGGTTTTGATTTTTTAATCAGATACGCGATTGCCAGGGCAAACAGAAAGGCCAGGACATAGACAACAAAGTAATTGACTTCGCTGATAAAGTTCTGATCAATGACAGATTGTATAAAATTAGCGTGTATCTCAACACCGGGCGTCAATGTTTCCCCTCCGGCAATATAAAAAGGAGTAGAAAAAAGGTCGTGGAGCTCACTTACGGTTGCTCCGACAAGAACAATTTTATCTTTTAACGTGTCTCGCTCGAGGAGCAGATAAAATCCGTCATCATCTACTACCTGTTCAAAAGAGATTGTTTTGAATGAATAGGCAGGCCCGTAGTAGTTTATAAAGGTTGACGGAAGGGTGTCATATTTCTTTATTAAATGAGAGCCTCCCAGAACATAATCCCCGTTTCGCGTCTCCTCGAACCAGTCTGTGTATTCACCCTCCAATTCAAGGTGTTTGATGAGAGTAGCTAACCCCAGCGAGAAATAACGATTCTCATTGTAATCCCGGAATAATATGTATCGGCGTACGAATCCATCGGTATCAGATTTCGTGTCCGCCAGTCCAAAGGGGGCTTCCTCGCGGAGCTTTTCTATAGGAGGAAGAAGACTCACCATTGAAAATCCTTCGCGCACCTGCACATCCATTTTACCGGCAAGAACAACATTTCCCGCTTCTGCGATAGCGTCCCTTAAAATATCGTCCTGCGCCGGATCGATGGTGCTTTCCTCGGTAAACAGGATATCAAAGGTGATGGTTTTTGCCCCGGCTTTGTTGAGGTTTTCGATTAGTTTCGCGTGGTATGTCCTGGGCCATGGATATTTGTACGGAATTTCTGCGAACGATTGATCATCAATCGCAATTATCACAACCTGCGACCCTTCTAATTTTTCACCTTCAATCCCGCGTCTCGAAAATTTAAAATCCGTCACCTTATACTCTATGTTCTCAAGAAAAACGAGATTCGAGGAAACCACCATAAAAAGAGCAGCTAAAAACCCTATCCCAAGGATAAATATCAGCCTTCTGTTTTCTTTTGACATTTAAAACTCCCACATGGCAAAAGCGGATACGATAATATCCGAACCGGATGGGGCGGTTATGTACTCAAAGTCTGTTTCAAAAGAAATGTTAAAGGGCGCATCAAAGGACACACCGACCGTAAGGTCCAGTGTTTCAATCCCCGTTTCATATATTACATCGGTAAAAGTGTAAAGACTTTCATTTTGAAAAAATCTGTACCCGCCCCTTCCCTCGAGGTAAAAGGAGTTAGTCCTATCTCCGAAATCATATCCCACGGCAATTTTTGTGTCCAGGGGAAAGGGTGTGAAATAGCTTATGGCGCCCAGCCTTGTGGAATACGTATTCGCGTCGTTCGCAGAATCTACATTGTCCCTTAAAAGGGAAACATTGCCGTCAAAATATACATCGGTATCCGTGATCAAAATAGCGAGATTTTGAGTTACACCTGCGTTGATCACCGTGTTTCTTGAATCAATGTCGTCGCTGTTTGAAACTGACTGCAGATTAAATCCCGCGTCTATACTCAGGTAGTCGGTTGGATAAACGTAACTGCTGACCGAGGTACCAATAGTTCTGGTAGTATCCGTCAGCGTATCCGCAAGGTTGTTTACGTAGTATTGAAAACCCGCTGACAGAAAGAGTCTCTCATCTAAAAGCCAGATGCTGTCCCAGGCACGCCCTCCAATCCGATCATTTACAAGACCGGTGTTCGCGAGAGAATTGTAAGCCGGGCCGATATAACTGAACTCACCGTTAAATGTGTTGTTCGCAATAGGACCGAGTTTTAATGTGCCTTTTGTGGCCAGTGATGTCAATTGCGGATAAGCCGGTACCATCGAATTATTTACAACAATAAACCAATCATATGGTTCCAGGTAACTGTATGGTGTGCCTGTGGTAATATCTTCTGCCAACCAGCTTTCATTTGCCTCAACCTTGAGCTCGAAAACCCCATCAAACAGTGAAAGGGAAAAATCAGTACCTAAAATGATGTTGTCCCTGGGAGGGGGGGTGGTGCCGAGTCCCGCAACCGAGGTCGACAATGAATCTGTTTTATCTTTTATTTTTAAAAAAGAAAGACCCCATAGGAATTTTTCCCTGCGTCCGATCTTGATCTTTCCGCCGTACACCATCTGCTGAAATGTGGCGGGATCATTAACATCTCTAAGCGCCTGGCCCCATAAAAGCTCCATTCCGAAAGCGCCGAACTGAGGTAGGAGGTGAATCCCGAATACATCCGTCCCGTCTATGCTGTACGAGCTGAAAGATGGAGTTGTATCGCCGAGCACAACACCCCCGATAGGCGTAAACAGGTTGAGCCTATAATACGAAACCCTCTGCCCGTCAATGGATTCTGCATTTGTCCAATTCACGTTGAGAGAATAATCTATAATATCCGTAAGCCGGCCGTACACATAAGAATCAAGAAGACCGACAACATTCTGGTCAGACTCTTTTTCGTATTCGCCTCCCGCCCGAATGCTTCCGTGAGCGGTGAACGCCCGCTGTTTTTTCGGCTCCGGAAGGATGCTGAAAAAACTTTCCACTGTAGTGCTGTTTCCTTCATTGTCTTTAATCGTCAGGGAAAAAGTATGTTTACCGGGTGCGGTTGTATCTTCAAAGGCAAAAGTGGCCAGGAATACCGACACCCGGGCGTGCTGTGTGATTTCAGTACCATCGACCTTGAATTTTATTGACTGTATAACGGCATCGCCGTCGGGGTCGTATATCGAAACAGCGATTACCAGGTCATTTCCGAAAGGTATTTCCTCGCCTCTTACCGGGCTCAGGACATTCAGCTCCGGTCCTGTGCCCGCGAAAACGGCAGCCGCGCTGAAAACCGCAACAATGACCGAGATCATGAAAAACAACTTGCTTTTACCGTTTATCATTTTTACCCCCTTATTTTGTATGCCATAATAACGATGGTTTTTAACATATACCCGTTGATAAAGAGTTCATTCATTTTTAAATATTGTTAAACAATGCTAAAACTAAATCAGGAAAGGATTTCACAATAATCATGTCTCTGTTGTTAATAACGATCGGAGGTGGTAGTCCTGAAAAATCAGTATTTTAATCTATGTCCGATCAGGTACCTACACCCGCCCCGGTGCTTGCGTATTTGACTGATATTTCTTTCTATTTGGCAGAATAATTTACTTTTTTATATTCAGGTGCAGCTCTTTTCTCAGGTTCGGGTCATCCTTGTGCATTAAGTAAAATATGAGATTATGTTTTCCAGGCTCAAGAAGATCGTCGTCTACTTTTGTTTTCCCCACATCAATCTTTTCTTTAGTTGCCGTTCCCTTCTGACCCTTATTTATAATGATGTTCCGTCTCCCATTCGAAAGCTCCACGCGGCCTTCGAGAACCCATACCCAGGTTTCACCCCAGACGTGCTCTTCAATAATAAAATTTGTGCCCTTTACGGATGCAACGGATGTCGGGGTATTTATCTGAAACTCGGTATCACGTTTTTTCTTTACTTTTGCCCACAACTTTCCTTTATCGAGCCTCATCCTTTTGTTCAATTTCTTCTGTTTCCGTGTCACATTCAAGGTAAGCACCGCATTTTCGCCAAGCTTAACCCTGCTGCCGTCATCCTGAAATATGACACTGGCAAAACTGCCGCTACCGGTCTTTATGGTGTCGCCCGAGCTCAGCAGCGCACCGATTTCAGCAGGGATCTCTTCACCTGGATTACTTTTTACAATAATCACCTTGCCGCTCACCTCGCCGATAAAGGCGACAATTTCCTGGGAAAAAACCGCAGCAGGAGTTACAAACAGCAATGCTGAAATGAACAAAGTTATAGCACTTGCAGTAAAGATCATCTTTTTTACATATTCCATGGTCTTCCTCCAATCAAAACTGATAATAATATCACATTCCTTATTAAACTATATCTGTCTCTCCCTGGAACCGGTTTGTAAGCACTGTTATTCTTATAATTTACACCTCGAAGCCAGTCTTACTTAAAATAAACAGATGTAACTTCCACTTCTTTATTTTTTATCATAGCCAGTATGGACAGCACCTGTTCCTTACTAAAAATCCCGCCGTTGTCAAGTGTGATCCTTTCAATGTCATAATCCTTCAGCGCATCTATCACCCTTTTACTCAGGTACTCTTTTAAAAGTTCAGAAAGCTCCTCCGTGATCTCCCGGGAAACGACGGGATCCAGCCACCAATCTTCAAGGGAGGCTTTGTTTTCAAAATAAAGGAAAGCGTTCAGAGGGCTTTTAACCAGCTCATCGCCGTGTGTTGTGGTGATCTTTCCGCGAATCTGCCAGTAATACATTGACCCGTCATTGAGGAGTGATCCGATCCCCGATCCGTCATAGCTCTGACCAGAA
>DRHN01000046.1 GCA_011049595.1 Spirochaetota bacterium
CTCCAATCTGGTGGAAGCTCTGCACCGGGAAAACCTCGCCTTGAAAACCGAAAATCAGAAACTCAAAGATGAAATCAACCGACTAAAAGGTCAAAAAGGCAAACCCAATATAAAACCTAAATCCTCCATAAAAAAGAATGAACCTAATAAAAAACTAAAACCCAAAAAGAAATGGAAGAAACAATCTAAACTCAATAGAGTAAAGATAGACGACACCGAGGTTATAAAATATGAGGGATCACTTCCTTATGATGCCCAATATAAAGGGTATCGAAATGTGGTGGTACAGGATATCGTCATAAAAACCAACAACATCGAGTTCAAATTAGAACGATACTATTCTCCATCTGAAGCAAAAACATATGAAGCCCCTATGCCTGATTATATAAGGGGTGAGTTTGGTGCCGGTTTAAAATCCTGGGTGCTTTTCTGGTATTTCCACAGCAGGATGCCCGAAAACAGGATACACCAAATGCTCTCTGACATAGGCATTATTATCTCCGCTGGAGAAATCTCCAATATTATTATCAAAGACCATGATACGTTTCATCAGGATAAAACAGACATTATCAAAGCAGGGATACAGAGTTCATCCTACCAGCATATCGATGATACAGGCGCACGTGTAAAGGGTACCAATCAATATTTTACTGTCCTTTGCAATGACTATTTCTCAGCATTCTTTACCAATCCCAAAAAGGACCGCCTGACAGTCATCGGCATCTTAAGCCAAAAAGAAGAACTCTCCTTCCTGATTAACCCATATACCATTAGTTTTCTTGAGGAAAGAAAGCTGAAGGCACAGGTCCTCTCCTCCTTAAAACCCTTTCTCAAAATGGGCGTAATGACACGGGAGAAGTTTGAGAAAGAGTTGAATCTTCTGATACCTTACCTGAAAGACCGCCATAGAACAATGATTCTGGAAGCAGCAGCTATAACCGCTTACCAGGAAAACCATGCCAGTCCTGCCATACATCGGCTTGTTTGCGATGACGCCAAACAGTTCTATCACATTACCACTCTTCGCGGCCTCTGCTGGGTCCATGAAGAGAGACATTACCAAAAGCTAGTGCCATTCCTTCCTGCTCATCAAAAACTGGTTAATGACTTCAGGTCTAAGATCTGGGACTATTATTATGAGCTTACAGAATACAAAAAGAATCCAAATGAAAAAGAAAAAATACGACTTTCCAATCTATTCGACGATATCTTTTCCACTAAAACCGGATATGATGATTTAGACTATCGTATACAAATGACCAAAAAGAAAAAAGATTCACTCCTGGTAGTTCTTGACTATCCCGATACCCCCCTTCATAATAACCCCGCAGAATTGGCCATAAGAATGTATGTTATTAAACGTAAAATCAGCTTCGGAACAAGGTCTGATGAGGGAACGAAAAGTTGGGAAACCTTCTTTACCATCATGGATACCTGCCGTAAGCTTGGTATCAATTTCAGGAATTATCTTTACGACAGAATATCTAATCAAAATAAAATGCCGTCCCTCTCATCTTTTATTCCAAATCCTCCATGAATATATTTGAAGTAATCAGGGAAATATTGTATAATTTCATTGTTACCATTATTCTATGTTTTTCTGACTACTAATAGATTTCCACAAGTTATTGAGCAATTACAAAATACTTGACAAAATTAGATCTACGATATAGAATACGCTTGAACATGATAAAAATATTCAGAAATAAATATTAATAACAATGGAGTGCAATAAAGCATGAATTCAAGAGAACGGGTAAGAATGGTCTTTGAGCATAAAGAACCTGATAGGGTTCCCATAGCTTTCGGGAGCGTACCGCCTTCAAGTGTTTCCGCAATTGCTTATAACAAATTATGCAGTTATTTGAATTTACCTTGTGATTGTAAGATAATGGATGTTCTTCAGCAGGTTGTACATGTAGACAAAAACATTCGGGACAGGTTTCATGTAGATTTAAAAGGTATTTTTCCAAGAGTTGGAAAATGGAGAGATGAAAAGCTCAGGGACGGAACGTTTTGTCAGGTTCCGGACGCATGGAGGCCGGTAACACTTCCCGATGGTTCGAAAATCGTTTATGACGGCGATATAAAAGTATTCAAAATGCCGCCGGATGGCTACTATTTCGACCATATATTCTGGCCGCTCCAAAAAGCCACCATAGAAGATCTTGATGATTTCGTTTGGCCCGCGCCATTTTCATTCTATAAGCTGCCGGATGTCAATAATCTCGATATTTATTTGAATGGCCTGGAAGAAGAGGCGAAATACTGGTATGAAAACTCGGAATATGCTCTTGTGGGAATTTTCGGCGGCAGCATATACGAAGCTGCAACAGGGCTCATGGGATATGAGCGGTTCTTCACCGATATAATTGCGAACCGAAAATTCGTGGAAAAATTGTACGATAAAATTGTTGCAGCCAACATCGAATATGCGAAAAGGTACCTTGATTTGGTTGGTGATTACATCGATATAATCATGGTTGGTGGTGAAGACATCGGCGCGCAGGATCGACTGGAAATAAACCCCGACCTTTACAGGGAAATGATAAAACCCCGGCAGGCAAAGCTATGGGAATTTATAAAGAAAAATTCAAAAGCCTACATCCTCGTTCACAGCTGTGGAGCCATAAGTGAAATAATCGAAGACTACATCGAAATCGGCGTTGATGCCATTAACCCTGTCCAGGTATCGGGTGCCAATATGGACTCGAAGATATTGAAGGAGAAATACGGGGACCGGATAACCTTCTGGGGCGGCGGGTGCGATACCCAGCGAGTGCTGCCCTTTGGGTCACCTGAGGAAGTTGAAGCGGAAGTGAAGAATCGAATACAGGATTTTGCTCCCAACGGGGGTTTTATATTCGACCAGGTGCACAATATTCAGCCCATTACAAGCCCGGAAAATATTGTAACCATGTTTGATTCTGCTTATAAATTTGGAAAGTATCCAATAAGTATGTAATTAATTTATCTATTTCAAAGCGCCTGCAGCAAGACCTTTTATCATCTGTTTCTGCAATAAAATAGTAAGTACAGCAATTGGTATCAGTGCAACTATTATTACCGCGCTCATCTGGCCCCAAAGGATCCCGCGGTCCTGTCTGAATGCGCTGAGAACAACGGGCAGGGTGGAGCTGAACCTGTTTGTTAATATCGAAGCATACATAAACTCGGTCCACGTTAGATACACACAGAAAAGCGCTGTCGCTATGATCCCGTTAAAGGCAAGCGGAATCGCCACCCGAAATATAATCGTGGCACGGTTCCCTCCATCAATGAGTACCGACTCTTCAAGCTCTGTCGGAATAGCATCGAAAAAACCTTTCATCATCCACACCACAAAGGGCAGATTTATCAATACATAAACCGTCATTAACCCAAAGTGTGTCCCGTGTATCTTCAACGCACGTATCATCCAGAATAGAGGAACAGCTATGACAATAGGGGGCATCATTCTTATCGACAGTATCCACACTCCCAAATTCTTTGAGCCTCTAAAGGTAAATCGCGACAACGCGTAGGCGGCCCATAGCCCGATGATAAGGGATAAACCCACCGCGCCGGTAACGATAATGAGAGAATTGAAGATATTCACGGTAACCGGATCAACACTCCCCGAAGATTCCTGAATAAAGAAGGATTTAGAATACTCCCGCTTGGACTCATCAATAGACCAGGGAGCAAACGCCTCCTGATAATGGATCAAATAAAATTGTTTCGGCAATAACATAGGGGGGATGCTATAATACTCTCTCGGTGATTTAAAGGTCGTCATGAAAACCCAGATTAAAGGGAAGGCGAAGGCAATCGCTATGATAATGATTATGACATGAGCAACCCCTGATGAAATAACCTGTTTCACTTTGAGTTTTTTTTTCATAACGTGAGGTCCCTGGGTTTTATAAATTCCAAACATTTATGTTCTTCAATGTCAAATGAAAAACATGGGGGATATAGATAACCATTATATCCCCCATGCTGTTTTACGCGTCCGAAATGAAGTACTATTCAGACATAATTTTTTTGAATTCCTTGATAGTGGACTCCCAGGCTTCTTCCGTAGTCATGTCTCCTGCCCAGGTTGAATGAAGCGGCACCAATATTGCTTCATATAGCTTTGAGGCTTGCGGCACCTTGATATCACTGATACCGAGATCAAGTGACTCGAGGGTCGGTTTATAAAGAGGCCCCCACACGTCTCTCACTCTTTGATCTTCCCATACAGAATAACGGTTTGGGTCTACACCGGAACCGGAGTTTGTCGCATAAATCTGTACGGTTTTTGTCGACAGGTAGGATGCATAAAGAAAGGCTACTTCTCCATTCTTTGCAGCTGCCGGAATTGTCATGGCCTTCCCGACAGCAAGAGACGTAACATGCTCCACACTCCCATCAGCTTTTTTGAAACCGGGCATGACTACCGCATTTATAACATCCCAATATTCTGACTGCCTCGGGTCCCGGAAAACCGCGCTGGCCCACTGCATGGTCATGGGAATTCTTCCTACATTAATGGCTTCCTTGCTTTCAGCATAACCCCATGACAAAATATCATCCGGTGCTAATTTTAAGAGATCCATCCACATCTTATTTGATGCAAAGAAGGCCTCTTTATTAAGCTCAATTACACCAAAATCATTCACCAGGCCATTCTCATATGGGATCTCCTTTGCCGTCAAATAGTTTCGATAGATGGTTACCCAGTAATCAACGGTAAGCCAGTGTTTACTTCCAAGCATACCCATACCCCGCATGTCCGGGAATTTATTATCAAAGAACTCTGCAAAATCTTTGACCTGATTCCAGGTTTCCGGGGCATCAAGCTCATATCCATATCCAGCTTTAAAATCGGCCTTATTTTCAGGATCATCAAACAGATCTTGCCTATAATACAGGAGCAGCACATCACCATCATACGGAATTGCATACCAGGAACCTTTGTATTTATTGAACCCAACCTGGGCTTTTTCAATGTAATCTGTCACGTCAATTTCGTCACCGTACTTTTCATACCACTTATCGAGATTTTCTAAAAATCCTGCGTCAGCATACTCACCGATATAGGTGGGATATGTTTCAATAAGGTCGTACTCATAACTCCCCCCCATAAGAGACATAACCTGTCTTTCGTGCATCTGCTGCGGTGGTACAATGTCTACAGTAATTTTCAGGCCAACCTCATTTTCTATAAACTCTTTCAGCCTGACAGGAGTGTCTGAATCGCCGCCCCCTTGAAAAAGGATCCGAATGGTTTTTCCCTTACCAAGCTTTTTAAGAGAAGGCAGCATCGCCGCCCGCAATTCATCCTCTGTCGGCAGCACTTCCGCCGAACCGGCGACTACCCCCTGTGAAACTTTCTCATCTTCTTCTGCTGATTCGGGAGCCAATACTTTCTCTTCCTTTTTCTTATCAGCCTTCTTTTCTTTTCCCGCAAAAATAAATCCGGCAACACTTAGCACCAAGACAATTGCCACAATCAGTTTCCACTTCTTGCTCATGATAAAACCTCCTTCGTTTTTTCAATGTGGAACAGAGCTTTTCCGCTCCAAATATTGTGATTATTAAACTATGTTTATTTCAAGATAAGATTTATATACCTCCTTTCATGATAATTTCATATATTATACCCATAAACTTTTCAGTGTCAAGAAAAAAAGAAAATATTCGCAATTCGTATTTTTAAATCCCCCTTTTAATTTATTTTCTGCCATGAGGGGGCCGGTTGCTTTGCAGATGGCCTTTTACTTTATTTGGAAATCAATGAAGTAATCCAGGCATTTCTCTTAAGTTTGCACCAAAATACTTGACAAAATTAGATCTACGATATAGAATACGCCTGAAC
>DRHN01000047.1 GCA_011049595.1 Spirochaetota bacterium
ATAAAAGGAAGCGTCCGTTCTTTGTTCCTTATCCTGTATATTGCAAGCACGAGGGCAATCCCGCCGGAAAAGAATACAAGCGACTCATAAGTGTTTGTAAGCGCTACAAAATTGATCTGTATGCTCCTTACTACCGTGACCGCTAACAAAAGCAGAGCTGAAACAATAAGTATAAAATGCGATACAGGATCGATCTGATTTTCTTTCCTTAGAAGGAAGACCACCTGAATTATCCATGAAATTATCAGAAGTATAAACGCTATAGTTGAAATTATTGTCATAAATTCTTATCCCCCAATTTTTGAATAAATGTTAAAGATATACCTAAACCTATCAGTATCATAGCAATCATTACAGGTGTGGTTGTGGGGTCTTTCACGATCTGAAGCCCTGTCTCACTTATGATGCAGACCTTTTCGATCTTGAACCCATCGAGTACGTCATAAACCGCAACCCTGTGCACCGCAGCCACACTGTGGCCTTCCTCCTGCCCCATGCCTACCAGCTCTTCAAAAACCGCGAACCCGGCAGCAGCAGGAGGGCTACAGCCGTTGCTGCCCCCGTTTTCATTGTCTATTATCACCCCCTTGAAGACAATAATAGCGTCCCGTGCGGTATAATAATCACCAGGTCTTATATCAAACTTCTCGCCCGCATCGTTGCTGACATTAGCGACCATTTCCTGGTTATAGGAGCTTTGAAACAGTTTCAGCTTTCCGACCTTCAACGGTTTGTTGACTTCGATCCTGTGAGTTATTACTACATCGCCGTCTTTTTTTACGTCGACATAGGAATACCAGTCTTTCGGACGGCCGTCGTCATATTTCAGGAATTCAAAGCGATTTAAAACAAGCTCATAACCATTTCCAAGATCTTTTGTGTCTCCCTCGCTGAGGAAAACTGTTTCCTTTTCTTTGCCTCCCGGCGCCCATAGTACAGCAACCATGAGCATAAGAATTCCAAAATGTATTATGTCCGGGCCGAATCTTTTTCTTGCCTTGCTCCTTACCCTTTTAACAAACCTGACTATTGAACATGTCAACAGGTTCAGGAAAAACATGATCACCGGCAGCACAAAAGGTACCGAGCTGAAAAATTTGTTGAACTGTGTCGAAGTAATCAGCCATGCCATGGCGGGGGAAAATTCCTGGTAATAAAAGGCTATTTCCTTGCCCTGGGGCACAAGCGTCGAGAGCCCGGATGAAACAGCCAGATAAAGTACCAGCACTATGGCAAGCTTGGTGTTCTTTAAAAAATTGTAAACAGGTTCCCAGAATTTCAAGAAATCCCCCACTATTGTTTATTTTAATAAAAGATTTTTCGATACGGTTTTAATAAAAGCATCCTACCTGTTATTCAGGACAAATGCATATTTTAATATCGACATCAATATAATCATATGTAAAAAGTATAATCAATACTAAATTAGTTTGACAATAAATTTGTCGGTTTGTATATATAAGGTCATTATTACGTTTTCCCTACATCCTCAAATCGCCTGCTTTTACCTCATTGACAATTCCATCCTCCATAACAAGCAACCTGTCGGCGAAGGATGTGTAGGAAAGATCGTGCGTGACCATTATTATGGTGAGACCGTCTTTGTGAAGGTTTTTGAGAAGTTTGATAATTTCATCACCGGTAGTCTTGTCAAGATTTCCGGTGGGTTCGTCCGCAAAAAGCACTTGTGGAGATTTTACCAGGGCTCTCGCTATCGCGACGCGCTGCTGTTCACCCCCTGAAAGCTGACCGGGCAGTCTGCTGTATTTACCGCCGAGACCTACCCTGTCCAGGCACTCTCTCGCTCTTTGCATCGTGGCCTTTGCTACAGGTTTGAGAGAGTTCATGTACGGAAGCAGTACGTTCTCAACAGCAGTAAGGTAGGTCATAAGATGATGAAACTGAAATATCATCGAGAAATCGTTGTGCCTCAATCTGTTGAGTTTTTTTTCCGGGAGATTTGTTATATCCTGCCCAGCAAACGTGATGGTACCCTTTTCAGGTTTGAGAAGAGTCGAAAGCACATTCAGCAAGGTGCTCTTCCCCGACCCCGACCTGCCCACAACACAGACAAACCGGCCGTTTTCAATTTTGATGGATATATCTTTTAGCACCCTGTTTTCGACACGGTCCGAATAAAAGCTTTTTGATATATTTTCCGCTGAAAGCATTAAATATTCTCCTACAACGATATAAGCGCTTCTGACGGGTCGGTGCGCGCCGCTTTAAGCGCGGGTATGATCGATGAAACCACCGACACAAGGACCACGACCAAAAATGTCATGACAAACTTGGAGAACTCAAAGCGTATTACGAGGTCCTCGCCCATCTCCAGTATATCCAGTACCTTGAAGCTCGCGAAAAACCCGGAAAAATATCCCAGTATCCCCGCGATAACACCGATCAAAAGCGCTTCAAAGCAAAATATCGTGAACACATTCAATCTGGAGTACCCCATCGACCTCAAAACCCCGATCTCTTTTTTCCTTTCGTTTACAGAGCTAAACATAAATAAAGCGATCATGAAACTCGCGGTCAGCATTATAACAAGACTCACTCCTCCGGCAAGCCTCTTGACAAAATCCACTGCCGATATCCTCTGCTGAACCACATTCTGCAGGGCTTTTATATCCGTACCGGGAAGTTTAGCCGATATCTGAGCCACTATATCTTCGATAGGACAGCCCGCGCACAGGGCCGAAACCTCAACAAAATTGACCAGATCGCTTTTATCCGACACGCTTTGCAGGTAGGATATATCGGCAAATATTACGTTGTCATCATCCGAGCCTGTTTCATCGAGGACACCCGCTACCTTATAAGAAACAGCGCCGATCTCGACTGATGCATTTTTTTCAAGATCTAAAAATTCGGCCAACCTTCTTCCTATAAGGATGTCATTCTGCATTTCAGGCATCCTGCCGTCAATTATCCAGTAATTTTTTATCTTGAACTCTTCCTTCCAGTTTACACCGACTATCACGACCGACTGCCCCATTATTCTATTTACTATTACAAGCTTCGGTGCAACAGCCCCTATGTTCTTTTTGAGCTCGATATTCTGTATGCTCGTTGTTACATCTGTTTCATTCAGGTATTTGATGTCGTAAGACAGACTGCCCAGGTCAAAACCACCGTAGCTGACCTTCAATGTATCCGCCTTTGGGTAAACGAGTATGTTTGCCCCGAATTGGTTCAGCTTTTTTTCAAGGCTCTCGCCCACGACGCTTGATACATTGTTTATCGCCACCATCGAGAGGATGCCTATGGTGAAGACAAGAAGCAGGATAACGGTCCTCAGTGCTTTTCTCCGCAGGTTCCTCAAAGGAATTGTAAAAATGTTCATAAATAAACTCCCGTTACGACCTTAAACCTGAAATAATGTTGTTAGAAATAGGATCCGCCTTCCGACAGGCTGTCGATGGCGATGTAGATATTGTTCTGGTCGAATATCCTGTCTACTGGGGCCGGGTTGCACCCGCCTTTTATTATATTGATCTTTGACTCATGAAACTGCTGGCCGCAGTTGTTGCAGATCATAAAATCACCTTCCTGCCTGTACCCTTTTTGTTCGGGGTAGCAGACATCGCATGCATCAAAAGCCGCACGCACCACGCCCCCATTGTCCATAAGAATAAAAAATTTAATATCCTTTCCGTTCAACTCTATTTTATAGTAATGAGGCCTGCCGTCACGCAACTTTTTTATTGCGAATTTTACTTCGCCGCCCTCAGGTTTGACCTTCGAATATCTGTTGGGTTTAAATGAAATAAAAAACACAGCCGCAACTATTACAATCAAAAGAAGAACATATTTTCTCATTGGAAGCTCCATATAAATATCAAATTAACGATACTGCTTTAGTATCTTAATATTTCATATTTCAATGGTCAATATTTAAAAGTCCGGATTCAAAAATTCAACATGAAAAAAATTATATTCTTTATAACACTAACTTTTTCTTGAATCAGGATAAAATCTTAGTTAAATTGTTCGATGACTTATCTTGAACCTATATACTTCAATATAAGTATGATAAAACATTTTCGCCTGAATTACATAAACAAAACAGGATTTTTTCTAAAGTTTAGCAAATATTTCCGGCCCTTGTGCTAAACTTATTTTTGTAAAATAACACCCGCATTGATTATACTTAAACATTCAATGTTTTTAAATAGTTTATTCTAAGAATAAAACGGGAGTTTCAATATGAAGTGTCCGGATTGCGGAAAGGATAATTCATCAAATAGTAAGTTCTGCAGCAGCTGCGGCGCGAAGCTGAACAAAAAAATAAACTGCAGCAAGTGCGGAAACGTTATCGAGCCCGGCGTTAAATTCTGCAGCCAGTGCGGGACAAAAATCGAGAGGAAAACCGTAACAGCCGGAAAACCGGCAAAACCTACCTACAAAGGTAATTATTACCGCGGAAAAACAAAAAAGGGCAGCAAATCATCAAAAGCGGGAGTCAGCAGTTTTGCGGGATACGCCATACTGGCGATTTTCGTGATCGGTGTTACATGGTTTATTGTGTGGTCCTTTTCATCGTCTTCACGGCCCCGCAGGGTAAACAGCCCGGTTTCGCAGTACCAGAACACCAGCGCCTGGTCTGATGAAGTGCAGGCAATTGCAGCTAATTTCAACTGCCCGTGCGGGTCCTGCGGCATAACCCGCCTTGATACCTGTACATGTGATACCCCGAGAGGATCCGTTGAAGTCAAGACCTACATAAAATCACTCCTGGATCAGGGGCTGACAAAGTTTGAAGTGGTCGGCAAGGTAGAGGAAAAGTACGGTAACAGGTTATAGATCGGGGAATTGTTCACCAGATTCGCTTAATTTTGGGTCGTGGTGGAGAAAAAGGGAATACATTTTTGCATGAGAGTACTAGCTGAAATGCTACAGCATACACATATAATTATATGCCAGAAAAGGATTTATCATTTTAACCAGTTCGGTATTCACCTTATTCAATGTCAACAATATATGACGTAAATATTATGACATTCCATATTTTTTTTAAAGTAACTCCTTTCAAAAGTTTGGATAAGAAAGCAAAACATTCACCTATTTGAGAGACAATCAAGCCCAAATACCCTCAAAAATGCTCTATTCCTCCTGTATTTCCCACGTTAATACTTTGTACACCAATTCCGCCTAACCTCCGTCAACATGAAACAAAACTAAAATATTACAGGTAAAAACGACGAAAGTAGTTGACATTTGTTTATATTCTGCTATTATGGTTCTTATCCAACAGAAAGGAAGGAACCAAGTTATGATCGAAACAAAGAGGGATTTCCTCAATAAAAAAGGACTGCTGAACCGGAGAGAAAAGCGTGTTACTCACCCCCTGTTTCTAACCCTCGACTTCTTTGACCCACTGGACCTACCCCAGGTGAAGTATGAGCTGATGCGAGCCGCAAGGGTAGATAATATTTCTGTTGTTGAAGCATGCAGGCTGTTCGGATTCTCCAGAGAGTATTTCTATCGGCTGGAAAAGGCTTTCATGAAACACGGATATGTTAGCCTAATAGGTTCACCTATGGGTCGTCGCCCCCTAATCGCTCTCAATCATGAAATCGTTACTTTTATCGTCCACCGCAAGATGGAAGAACCGAAGCTCTCAGGAGAGTCTTTGCGCAAAGAAATTCTTCACCAATACAGCATCGATTGCTCACGCCGAACCGTCGAGAGGATCATCGAGAAACTTGGGCTGGAAAAAAAAAGGTTATACAGAGTCTAACCCTCAAAGTTCATGCCTACACTTTCGGTCATACGCAATTTATTGAAAACAAGGACCTGCCACAGGCACTCTACGAAAAGGCGCGCAGGGCTACCATAGATCACCGTGTTAGCGTCCCGGAAACACTTTCGGATGCTTTCCAATCTCACGGGGTCAGCGGAATCTTCATCGATCCTGAAAGTATCATCATATCCTCCTCAAAACACCTAAGAATCAGTCCGCGAAGGGGAACCGCTTTACATCATACACACCTTCGGGATGATGTTTTTGAGACAATCGCGACCTCTTTAGCTGAGGGAGTAGGGGTTTCAACTACAGCCCGGATACAGGGTGTCGATAAAAAGACCGTTCTCCTTGTCCTTAATAGAGCTGCTGCGCACGCTGCAAAGATAAACAATAGGCTCCTCCGTAATCTTGTTGTTTCGGAATGTCAGCTAGATGAGATGTGGTCCTTCATCGGCAAGAAGGAGAAGAATCTTGATTCCATCGAGAAGTTGGGGGGAATATTGGGCGACGCTTGGATTTGGGTCGCTTTCGACGCTGTTAATAAGGTTTTCCTGGCTACGGTTGTCGGCAAACGAACTGAAGCCTATGCTGTGGTCCTTCTTGAAAAGGTTAAACGGGTTACTTCCCGCATGCCCAGCTTATTCTCCTCTGATCAGTTGAATCAATACACAAATGCCTTGCTCCAAGTATACGGAAAAAAGGCCCACCCCGCCCGTAAGCATGGCCCCGGCAGACCACCCAAACCACGGCTTGCCCCACCTGAGGAATTGCTCTATGTCCAAGTAGTTAAGCAGTACAAGAAATATCGGGTGGTAAAGATCAGCCGGAATGTTGTTTTTGGAAATCCTAATAAAGTAGACGAAATCCTAAGCTCATCATTAGTTAGCCGAAATATTAATACATCTTATGTCGAACGGGGAAATGGAACGATCCGTCACGTGAACTCTCGTTGTAATCGTAAAACCTTTCGGTTCTCGAAGTGCAAGGAAAACCATGTTCGCCAATTAAC
>DRHN01000048.1 GCA_011049595.1 Spirochaetota bacterium
ACTATAAGAGCAATCGGTTCTGCAAACTCAAACGTGGGAACAAATGAATTGCTGAGGACTAAGTTTTCAGGTTATCCTTCCAGCGTCGTCAGGGAGGCAGATAAAGCTATTAAAGCGCTGGAATAACCAAAAAAATACTAACTGTTTTACCACCTCCATACAGATTGTGTGAGTTCCTTTTTGCAGGGAATATTCAACCTTTTTTAAAACCGCCTCTATCTCGTACCGCGCGCTTTATTTTCAATAAAAACGGCATTACATTATGAGCTGCATCAACAAGGCTGGAGGGGTGATGAAAAAGTTATTATCCGGAAACGAAGCAATCGCTAGAGGGGCTTATGAATACGGAGTAAAAGTCGCGGCAGGTTACCCGGGCACTCCAAGCAGCGAGATCCTCGCAAATCTTTCAAAATATGACGGGGTTTACGTGGAATGGTCCCCGAACGAAAAAGTAGCCCTCGAAGTAGCGATAGGGGCATCTTTAACCGGCATACGCGCTATGGCGACCATGAAGCACGTGGGATTGAACGTGGCTGCCGACCCCCTGATGACATCATCTTATACCGGGGTCAACGGGGGGCTTGTAATCGTTGTCGCGGATGATCCCGGGATGCATTCATCACAGAACGAGCAGGATTCACGCAACTACGCCCGTTTTGCCAAGGTTCCTCTGATCGAGCCCTCAGATTCGGATGAGGCGAAAAGGTTCCTTGATACGGCATTCTATGTTTCCGAGACTTTTGACACGCCGGTCATATACAGATCGGAGACAAGGATTTCTCACTCAAAAGGGACTGTGGAGCTTTGTGACCGGAATTTCCAGGACCGCGAGCCGAAGTTTGAAAGGAACCCTGAAAAATACCTGATGGTACCGGCATTCGCCAGGAAAAGAAGGTTGATTCTTGAAGAACGCACCGAAAAGCTGACCCGGTTTGCAGAAACTTTTTCGGAAAATAAAATCATAATCAGAGAACGGAAACTGGGAATAATAACCTCCGGCATCTCCTATCAGTATGTAATGGAGGTGTTTCCGGAAGCTTCCGTATTGAAACTTTCCATGAGTTACCCCTTTCCCGATGAATTGATACGGAAATTCGCAGCAGCAGTAGACAATATTCTCGTTGTTGAAGAGCTCGACAAATTTCTAAGCGAACACATACGCTCGCTCGGGGTCCCCATTATGGATGACGGGCTTGTACCCGCTATCGGAGAGCTGAACCCCGATATCCTTGAAAATGTAAAAACCAAATTGAACATTGCCGGAATATCTTCAACCGGGAGCAGTAAGACAAAACCCGCAGCCGCCGGCTTTCCCCTTCCGCCCCGGCCTCCGGTGCTCTGTCCCGGGTGCGGGCACCGCAGCGTTTTCTTTGCTTTAAAAAAGTTCAAACCTGTGATAATCGGAGACATCGGGTGCTACGCTCTTGGAGGGCTTGCGCCCCTTGACAGTATGGACGCCATCATTTGTATGGGCGCGGGAATAAGCGCGGCAATGGGGGTTTCCAAAAGCGGGCTGGACAAACCTGTAGTAGGGGTGATCGGGGATTCGACCTTTTTCCATTCCGGTATAACCGGGCTTCTGGACATAGGATACAACAGGGGCAATCTCACGATCATTATACTTGACAACAGGACCACTGCCATGACCGGGCACCAGGAGCACCCGGGCACAGGCGTGACACTGGGCGGGGAAAACACATGCAAAGCCAGCATAGAAAAGTTCGCGATCGCGGCAGGTGTAAACCGTATAAAGGTATTTGACCCTTACGATATGGCGGAAACAAAACGCGTTATTAAAACCGAACTGGAATGTCAGGAAGCCTCGATCCTGATCTCAAGGCGTCCGTGTGTCCTGATCCACGATGACTCCGGAAAAACAGCTTACACCATTTCGCCGGAAGAGTGCACGCCCTGCGGAATATGCCTGAAACTGGGATGCCCTGCAATTGAAAAACAAACTGCCGCGAATAAAAAAGAAAAAGATAACAAACAGTGGGTTGCTTTTATAAACAGCTCTCTATGTACCGGGTGCTCGGTGTGTGAGCAGGTATGCCCCTGCGACGCTATTTCCAACCCCGATTACCCGAAAAAACCTTTATCCACGTAGAAAATCGGTAACCCGGGTGTGGAAATTCTTAATGTGGGTCACGAAAATATACAGCAGATACTGCATTACGTCTCAGCAAGTTTTTTAGGAATTCAGCAGAGTTCCGGCCCGGCCTACAGAATGATTACGAACGGTTTAAACTCGCAGTTTGGTAATTGGGATTGATGTATTTTGAAGAAGAATATTCAACCTAAACATACAACACTTCTCTTACAATTTTTCCTAAATCATTTACACGGTACGGCTTTTTAAGAAATCCCTTTGCATTAGAGAGAATACCGTCCCTTATATCTTCATCACTTTGTCCCGAACATATGATTACTTTAACATCAGGATTGATACTCCGTATCCTTTCAAAAACCATCTGCCCCGACATCTTTGGCATCGTCAGATCCAATAACACTATATCAATCGTCTCTTTGTTCCTCTTGTATATTTCCAACCCTTCCTCACCATCTGACGCGGCCAGCACTTTATAGCCATACCCCTCTAACAGCGTTTTTGCTAATTCACTTACCTGCTCCTCATCCTCGATTATCAAAACCGTCTCATCCCCACCCAACACCTGTTCATCAACACCGGATTTCTCCTCCGATTGCCCTTTCGGTAAATATATATGAAACGCAGCCCCTTTCCCCTCCTCGCCTTCAATATATACATGCCCACCGTGCCTCTTGGTCACAATATTAAACACCATCGCCAACCCTAAACCCTGCCCTCGTTTCCCACCTTTATCTTTTGTTGTAAAAAGAGGATCGAATGCCTTTCTCTTTACTTCATCCGGCATCCCGCACCCATTATCCTCAAAAATGTGGTTTTATCCAGCATCTTGAATACTTCTTCCACTGTTTCATATAAATCAACACTCTTTTTCTTGGTAACAATACCTCTCGAAAGCGTCTGTAGCTGCATTACAAGATCTGCTGCTCTTTGTGAGGATTTCACAGCGTTGCTTATATATTCTTTTTGAGTTTCAGTTAAATTTTCAGAATGCAGATTCAGTAAATCAATGTAGCCCAATATCCCAGTCAACAAATTATTAAAATCATGGGCTATTCCTCCAGCAAGTGTTCCAAGAGAATCCATTCTTTGTCTGATTTGGAGTTGTTCTTCTAATTGCTTTTTCTCGGTGATATCACGAGCTGTAGCATAAACAATACCCTCTATAACAGGTGTTGCCTGCCACTCAAGTAGTTTATATGTACCTTCTTTACATTTAAATCGATTGATATACCTCATAACTGACTGGCCCTTCAACTGACTCCCCACTTCCTTGTTTGTACGTTCCACATCGTCAGGATGAACGAGTTTAGTCCAGCCTAATTTAAGAATCTCATCTACCGTATAACCCAGAACTTTTTCACAAGAGGGGCTGACTTTAACGAATTTTCCTTCCGGGGTGCAAACACATATCATATCCGGAGAGAGGTTAAATATGTTCTCTAATTCTTCCTCGCTCTCTCTTAAGGCTTCTTCTGCTTTCTTTCGCTGAGTGTTAGCAAGGTCAATGTTGAGAACAATTTTACATATTATAGTCTAAATTAAGCAGTATTAATTTACAAGTTTTTTCAAATGGTAAGAAAATTGTAGGATTTAACCCTTTTCATGATGAGTTAATTCATAAAGAAAGCAACCCATATCACATAACTGCATCTTGTACGTATGGGGATAAAAATAGATAGCGGAATAAATTTAGAATAGAAACCTACCTGCTTTCAATTGTTCACCCGGAGAACGCGCCTATTCAAACAGAAGATCAATGAGCTCGTGGCCTTTTTCTACAAAAACAGCGGATCTCCCGGCCGATGCTTCGGTGTATGTATTTATATCGTTTGGCTTGACGTCTTTTCCAAAAAGAATAAATGGGACCGGGGAGCCGGTGTGGGTTTTTATGCCGACGGGTGTAGGGTGGTCCGGCATTACGAGGACCCTGTAATCGCCTTTGATGTTGTCCATAATGCGTTTTAAAAGTCTTTTGTCAAAATTTTCAATCGCTTTAATTTTCATATCCGCATCCCCCGCGTGACCCGCCTCATCCGGTGCTTCGACATGGATGAACACAAAATCTTTTTCTTCAAGGGACCCCAGAGCAGCGTCCGCCTTGCCCTCGTAATTGGTATCGACAAAGCCTGTCGCTCCTTCGACTTCGATTATATCAAGACCTGCCAGACGTCCTATACCCCTTATAAGATCGACTGCCGTGACAACCGATCCTTTTACGCCAAATTTCTCGGAAAATACCGGCAGTGTCGGCCTGTAGCCCTGACCCCATAACCATATCCGGGTCGCGGGAACATTCCCTTTTGCTATCCGGTCTTCATTGACCGGGCTTTTCTTTAATATATCAACCGATCTTTCCATAAGCTCAAGAACGATCGACCCCCCCTCGCCTTCCGGAAGATATCCGGAGATTTCTCTCCCTGTTATGTCATGAGGAGGAGTGCATGACAGGTTTTGAAAGCTGCCTTCGATCACACATATGTGACGGTAGCTTACGCCCGTGTGAAAGTGAACGAAACCACCCGATAATAAATGGTTGAGATCCCGGATAATAAGATCAGCTTCGCCGGTAGAAATGTGGCCCGCTGAAAAATCAGCCATCTTTCCATCTCGAATTGTTACCAGGTTGCATCTGAAAGCGCAGCTGTCTTTACCCAGATCGATTCCCATGCTTGCGGCTTCCAGAGGCCCGCGCCCGGTATAAAACTTTGCAGGATCAAATCCCAGCAGGCTCAGGTTGGCCACATCGCTGCCGGGCGGCATACCTGCGGGGATTGTACTGCACATCCCCACCAGGCCGTTCTGTGCCATCCAATCCATACATCTGATATCAGCTGCTTCCAGCGGGGTTTTTCCATTGAGAGAGGGAACAGGCTCATCCGCCATCCCGTCACCGACAACCAATAAGTATTTCATAATGACAGACTCTTATTTACCGATAAGCCCCATTTCGATAAGCTTTTCAGCTATTTGAACAGCATTGAGGGCCGCGCCCTTTCTGATATTATCCGACACGACCCAAAGATTCAAACTGTTGGGTGCCGTGCTGTCCTGCCGTATCCTTCCCACAAAGACCTCATCCAAACCCGATGCTTCGAGAGGCATCGGGTATACGCTCGAGGCAGGATCGTCCAGGACTTTTACCCCTGGGGACTCTTCAAGCGCGGCCCGGGCCTCTTCCACCGTGATCTCTTTTTCAAACTGTATGTTAAGTGTTTCGGAATGGGCGTTTATTACCGGTACGCGGACGCATGTGGCGGTAACACCTATTTTCGGATCGTTAAAGATCTTGTGCGTTTCTTTTATCATTTTTATCTCTTCGCCGTAATATCCCGGATACTCATCTTTCAGGCTGCTTATCTGCGGTATGAGGTTTGAGAATATCTGATAGGGGTAATTATCTATCACGGGAGACTTTCCCTGCGGTACATCAAGGACCTGATTCTCAAGTTCCCGCACAGCGCTGCTGCCTGTACCTGAAACAGCCTGGTATGTGGAAACCACGACCCTCTTTATCCTTGCTATCCTGTGAAGCGGAGCCATTGCCATGACCATCTGGATCGTGGAGCAGTTCGGGTTTGCCACGAGCCCCTGATGTTCCTTTAATGCGTCAGGATTCACTTCCGGCACCACAAGAGGTACCCGCGGGTCCATTCTGAAATCATCGCCATTGTCAACAACAACAGCTCCTTTTTTTACTGCCTCCCAGCCGTACTGACGGGAAGCTCCTTTCGCCCCTTCTGTACCCGCAAACAGGGCGATATCCACATCATCAAAGCCCTCCATTGAGGCAGACTCAACCGGGTATTCCACACCGTCGATAACTTCAGTCCGTTTCCGTCTTGCCAGGATCTTGATATCTTTAGCCGGGAAATCCCTTTGTTTCATTATTTTAAGGATTTCTGATCCTACAAGTCCGATCCCCACGAGCACCACGGAATACTTGTTCATTTTTTACATAACCCCCTAATACCAATTTTCTTGCTTTTTTAGCAAGAAAATTCTTTTAATAAAGAATGTGGCTTGTCCACATTAAGGTATTCAACAATAAATAGATCCGGCATAAATTTACCGAATCTTGAAATCAACAATGTAATTTCACGCCAAGGGAATGTCAAATAAAAACCTGCTCCATCTATCCCCCTGACGGGACACGTATATCCGGATGGCCCCTGTTTTTTCTTTTAATATTCAAGATCAGATAATATATTAATAAAATTACAAAAGAATTACTAATAAAAAAAAATCTACTGCAACCGAGAGGTTCGTAATTATGAAGCTAGACTCTACCGATCTTAATATACTACAGATCCTTGAAAAAAACGGGAGGACGCCAAACAACGAAATAGCAGCCAGGGTCTCGATCTCTGAAGGCACCGTTAGAAATAGAATAAAAAAACTCATTGACAGCAATATCCTGGTGGTAAAAGGACTTACAAATCCTGAGCAAGGGAGTGACAAGCAGCTGATATTTATCCTTGTGCAGCTTGAAATCACAAAAAACTGGAAAGAAATAGCAAGAAAAGTGTCAGATTTGAAAGCCGTAAAATCGGTTTCGATGATTACCGGGAGGTTCGATCTCATAATAGAGCTCTATATCGAGCCTCATAATCTCATCAATTTTCTCACCCAGGACCTTGCTTCTGTGGGAAATATTTTGTCCACGGAAAGTCTTGTCACTATAAAAAATTTTAATAAATGGGTGTAATCCCCGAACAAACCTATCGCCCAACATCCCTCTCCCGAATATATAACGATTCATTTGCATCACACCCTGTTTTTAAGGCTTTTGAGAGCCTTCCGGTATTCTTCAGGTGTGTTCACGCTTTTAAGTTTCTGACCGTCCGAAATAAAAACAGTTTTGACCCGGGCATGGCTGAGGTCTTTTATCGGCCAGACATGCCCCGCCCCGAGGCTCTGGAAAAACCACGGAAGTATTTTCGGCTCATAGATTGTGCAGAGCGGTTCCGGGTAATTTTTGTTATCGTGGACATAAGCAGTTGCCGTTTTTAAGGGGTCTCTCTCACGGGTAAGTTTTGTCAAGACCTCCAGGTCCGCAAAAGGCATGTCGCACCCCAGCACAAACCACGCGACTCTCGGGTATTCAAACATTGCGGTCATGATCCCGCCGAGAGGCCCCATTTCAAGAAACCTGTCATGTATCTGAGGAAGATCTCTGCAGCGCCTGTTTAAATCCTGCTCCTGCCGGTTGGAAATAAATACTTTATCGCATGACCGGGACAGCAGATCGTAACAGTATTCGAGCTGGGTGACACCGTGGTAGTTCAACAGACATTTTTCCCTATTCATCCTTGAGCTTCTGCCGCCGGTCAAGATCAGCCCGTAAAGCCTGGTGCTTTGTATTTTTTCCGATATTTTCAATAGAATTCTTTTTTTAATCCCTGGAATATCTTTGCAATAAAAATATGGATAACCGGTAGTTTCCTCCGGCGCTTTTTTATCCATGCCCACAAAACCGATTATATTCGACCATCTTTGTTCTTGAAACTCTTTTATTATTTTTCTGTCCCGGCCGGTAAATATAAACTTTGGGGCTTTTGAAGTCTTGTACCCTTCTATAAACAAAATGTCCGAGTCAAGGAGCGAGGTCCTCTGCTGTATTGTGCTCAGCTGAGCTGAATGGATCTCAGCATAATGTTCATGATCGTTGATCAGGAGTGAAGAAGCCCCGTTGGTCATGGCACGGTATGTGTCTTTTCCTTCTCTGTCTATTTGAAAACCGTGAACATCATGTTTTACATAACCTATCTTAAATTCCTGAGACAGATCACTGATAAGATCCAATAAAACGGTCGTCTTTCCCGAATCCGAGTACCCGCAAAACGCAAACTCGAAAGGATGAAACAACCAGTCCGTCCCTTTTTCTCTCCGAAATTCATGTTCCATATCTGTAGTTTCACCGGCAGTTGAGATCAAAATTACAATAAGTTTAAGAACAGGAAATGTCAAACTCAATCAATCATTTTCCCTGTATTTACACGTTATTAAGAATACTCCGGCCAGACGCTGCTGTAGTTTTATGATTGTAATGCAGGCATATCCGTTATATACTCTATATCTCCCGGCATAGGGTTATTTTATTCGAGATTCTGCTTTACAAGCCGGGGGCCAAATTATCAATAAGGGGACAACAATGCCGGATGGTAAAAATGAAATCAAAGTTAAGTTCCAGGAACAGATGCTCGGCGGAGCGTACGCGAATGCTCTTCACATTACTCACACAGGCGAGGAATTCATTCTGGATTTCCTGCTGGTCTCACCTCCGACCGGAACCGTAAATTCAAGGATCATTACAAGCCCCGGGCACATGAAGCGGATAATATCGGCGATGCAGGAAAATGTTAAAAAATATGAGAAAAAATATGGCGAAATAAAACAGGCCGTCGAGCCCGAAGCTCAGGGCCATATAGGTTTTTTAACCTGATACCATATAAAAAACGAGTATGCTCAGGTTTTACTCTTCTTTTTGAAGATACCGCCTATTTCCACGATCTTTTCAACCGGTGTCTTTGATGCATCTACATTTTCCTTCTGTATAGCTATGTACACTTCTTTACGGTGGACTTTTATGTCCCTGGGCGCCTTGATACCCAGCTTCACCTGGTCGCCTTTTACCTCGACCACGATGATTTCGACCGAATCCCCTATCATTATACTTTCATTATGTTTTCGTGTAAGAACGAGCATCCTCTTTCTCCACGGATTTTTCTTCCTTTTTACCGAACTCCTCGAGAATATAATGCTTTACCGTGTACTGGTCATTCTCCGATATCATCTGCTTTGCCGTTCTTGTTTTTCTGTTGATCACTATCGGGCCCATAAGATTTGCCGACATTTTAGCATGATCTTCGGGGACAGTGACCATGGCAAAATCAAGCAGGTTATCATCTGTTTCGGCATCCGTTGACTCCGGTGATTTGCCTCCCAGTCCAATTGACTCCAGGTCTTCCTTTTGCACCGTAAGTTTGTAATTGTTCATAAAAATTCTGGGATTAACGAGAAGAAAAGCCAGCCCGGCATCCCCCTCAGCCTGCAGCCAGTAAAAAGGTCCCTCCCTGGAATCGAGCAGATAATAATTGACCTCCTCGAACCCGATAATTCCCTCCGGGAAGTGCATTTTCTGCTTCTCATCTACTTCGATCTCGCCATAAGGCTTTGTTTTTATTTTCATTTTTCACTCCTTATCTTAAAAAATCTAATAGAGTCTGCTGTATGATCCTTGCTGAAACCCCCAGTGCTGCTTTGTAAGCGACTTCCAGCATTTTCAGTTTTGTGATAGATTCGGCAATATCGATGTCCTCGTTCCGCGAAAGTATATCCTCAAAATTCGTTTTATCCTGGATGATCCGCGCCTTCACGATATCCAGCCTGTTTGCTTTTACCCCGAGCTCGGCCCTGTATTTGAGCAGATTATCCAGCGCCATGTCCATCCCGCCCAGGGCCCTGCTTCCTATATCCTCGACATCGTTCATATAGAGAGAGTCCCTGAGTCTCATCACCATGTCAAAAATCGAGCCCCCGAAATAGCGGGCCTCTGGTGACAGGTTTTGAGGCGGGCTTTTTCCGGAGATAACACCTATATCATTCATGACCGTGCTTCCCTCGATATCCTCGACCCAGATATCACGGGCTGAAGAAGTCTCAAGGACGATACCTCCGTTCATCCGGTTGACCGATGCTCTTATCGGTACGGCGGCGTTATTGATCCTGTTGACAATCATTTCAATGTTGTCACCGGCCTTAAAGGTAAGTTCGGTACCGTTGATCCTCACTTTTGAATCCGCCGCAACGACGTAGTCTCTGGCATCTACAGAGGAAAAAAGAGACGAATTCTCTGCCCAGAATATCTCGTTACCGGGCACATTGATCGTAACAATATTGCCGCGGCTTATCTCTCTGTTCTGCTTTCCTATATCACCAAAATATTCCACTTTATCGACAACAGGCTTCCCGGCATATTTGCTAAAGGTCTTTGTAATCTTGAAAGGATCTTCAAAAGTATCGTTACCCCCGAAAATAGCTTTTCCTTTATACTTTGAGTTCGCGATGCTTGCAAGCTCCTGAAGAAGTTCCTCTATTTCGGCGGCCATCTTCGCCCTGTCCTCTTTCAGATAAATTCCGTTGGCCCCCTGAACCCCGAGCTCCCGGATCCTCTGTAAAATCTCTGTGGCGCTCGAAAGGGAAGCGTCGGTAAAGTTGAGACGGGATTTCCCGTCATCGATATTTTTCTCGAACTGGTCCAGCTCGAACAATACCCTTTTGTAACTCATTGAATTGCTTACAGCAGCCGGGTCTTCCCTCGGCATCCTGTGTTTTTTCCCGGTGGCTATATTGCTCTGTAATCTTACCATCTTCCCGGAATTTTTTTTCACTATGTTGATGAGGTTGTCACCTATCATACTTGTAGAAACTCTTATCATTATACACGTCCTCCATTCGAACAACGCTGCCCCGGACTGCGGGTGATACTCTAAACCATACGGTTTATGATAACATCAAGCATTTTGTTTACTTCAGCAACAAAGCGCGCTGCGGCGGCGTAGCCATGCTGGAACTTTATAAGACTCACCAGCTCTTCATCGATATTGACCCCGGATATCGATTTTCTGAGATTATGTAAATTTTCAACTATCAGCCCGCGGTTTGCGGTTTCACTTTCCGAAATTTCCCCTTTTAAACCGGTTTTAGCGATAAGCGCCTCGAAAAAATCATTGATCGTCTGGCTGCCCCCTATCATGACCCTGGCAAAACGGATGCCGGCAATAAGAAGCGCGTTGTCACCATTACCCACTCCCGCGGAAATATCCGGAATCCCGTCTCCCCGGGTATCCGTCCCGGTGCTCGCGGCTATTGACTCCACTTCATTTATTACAGCAATGTCCAGGCTCATCCACGCAGAGGGATGCAGGACCTGGGTCACCATGTTATCATCGGAAAGGTTCGAGACCATACCCGGCGTGCCGCTGTCAAAGGCTCCCTGAGCGCCGCTCTCCTCGAGCACACCCGAATATCTCACGAGAAAATCACCCGAATCTTCGAGATGAGTCAAATAGAAATCCGGAGTATCCGATTTAACAACAAGCCTTTGCCTGGAATCTATGTAAATCTTTATGTCAGACCCCGAGTTATTTACACGCGTGATGATATCGGAAACAGTGTCTGTGCCGGTGTAATCGACCTGGATGCCGTTGTTCAGCGTTATTGTCCCTGCCAGACCGACGATATCATCTTTATTTATCCTGTTTGTACCTCTGGTCCGAAAAATTGCAGTGCCGTCGATGATCCCGTCCCTGTTGAAATCGTAATCTCCCGAAAGGTTTATCGATACCGGGGTCTCCCTGAAAAAGTTCGTACCGGTCCTCAGATTCAACCCGAACCCCCTCTTGTGTATACTGTTGACAAGGTCCATCAGGTTCACGGCAATGGTATCCAGAGCGTCTATCTGCTGTTTTAATTCAATGTCCCTTGCATCGAGAAGGGCTTTAAGCGCGCCCGAACTAAGTTTCAATTCAGATCTGTCACCGGCCCAAATTACCGCCGAATAGCCTTCATTTTCCGGGTCCGTTCTGAGGGCAAGCTGTTCAAAATGCTCTCCCTGGACAAGGTGTTTTCCACCGATATACACAAATAACTCGTCGGAGTCCCTTCTCCCGATCTGGATGTTTACAATGTCCGCCAGCTTTTCAATAAGCATGTCCCGCCTGTCCAACAGATCGTTCGGGTTGTCACCGGCATTTTCCGACCTCGTTATCTCCCCATTGAGATGAGCTATCTGTCCTGACAGGGCGTTTATTTCACCGACCCTTGTCTGTACCGTATCCTCGATATTGTCACGTATCGACTTAAGCGATGTGTAGCTGTGATTGACGTTCCTGGCAAGCATGGCGCCGTGCTCTCTTACGGCTTCTCTTGCCCCGATCTCCTCCGGGTTATTTGCGAGCTCCTGCCAGGAAGCCCAGAACTTATCAAGAGCATTTATCAGGCTCCTTTCCGAGGGTTCATTGTGGACCAGCTCCACCTGGTATATCCAGTCATTCATCTCCTTCCAGTACGAGAGCCCGTTGCTCTCGCTGAGTATTCTGTCCTCGAGAAGTATGTCCCGGGCCCTGAGTATCTTTTCTACCTGAACTCCCTGCCCTATCTGCCCGGGGGTAAGCTCTCTTGTCAGGCCCGGGACGTAGAGCGGATCGAACACTTCCAGTGTGATCTTCTGCCTCGAGTATCCCTCGGTGTTGGCGTTCGAAACATTTTGCCCCGTAACGTGCAGGCCCGCCTGATGGGCCATAAGACTTCTCTTTCCTAACTCAATACTTGCGAATGTTGACTGCATAACATCCTCCTTGTTTAGCTATCACGTTGCTAAGCTTTTATATCAAGAACCAGTGAAGCCGGCTTTGCCTCAGAGAGTCTTTCCTCACCGGCAACGCTGTAGGTTCTTCCATACGGGCTCGCCCCCGAAAAGACCGAGACTGAAAAATTAATTATGTCCATGCTGTCTTTGAGAAGATACTCGATGCGCTGATTGAGCTCTTTCTGCTCCAGCATCAAAGACGTCAAGCTCCCCGCCCTCGAAGTCAGCTCGGCATTTCTCTTTTCCGAAAGCTTATGCCCGATCTCGGTTATAGTCGCTTTATCTGTTCCGCAAAGCTCTTCAACAGCAACAAGCCTTGCCTTTTCTGAAGTTTCAATATCCTTGAGGATTTTTTTGCTCTGCGATATCAGGCTGTCAAGTTCTTTCAGATCCTGATTTATTATCGAGCGCAATTTTTTCTGCTCTACATTCAGCAGCGCCCTGTGCCTGGTGATAAGCTCTTCAAGGACAGTGACAAGTTCTCTGGTTTTACTTTCCATAAATTAATTCCCAATACGGGCAAACCGCATTCTTGATTTTAAGTTTGTGCTGAAAAAGTAAAGATATTTTTTTTAAGATGCTATTCAGGCATTTATCTAAGTTTCGGAAAGTTTTTATATTACATGAGAAGGTTTTTTACTGCAGGGCAGAAAACGGACTTCCGTCCCGCTCAAACACGGATCATAACAAGCATCATCTTGAATCTCACGACAGCCTTCAATTCATGCGGTTTATTGGCAGGCATGATGATGATCTCGCCTTTTTTCACATTGAGCGGTTCTCCTTCTATCGTTATGACACTTTCGCCGTCAAAAACATACACAAACGCGTCAAATGGAGCAGTGTGCTCACTCAAACCCTGCCCTTTGTCGAACGCGAACAGAGTAATGGTCCCGGCCTTTTTTCCGTCGGTTTTTTTGTCAAGCAGAGTTTTACTCACAACAGCACCTTCCTGGTAATCAACCATTCCCTGCATGTCCAATATTTTACCCACAAAAGCTGCTTCCTGTGCTTCATCCTTCGTCCCCATATCAAATCTCCTTAAATTGTAAACTCATTTACCACCGGCATCGATCCCGATTTTCCGGCGTTTTTTTGCCTCTTTTTCGGTGATTCTGATAAATCCTGCAAACTTGACAGGATCAAGCGAAGCCCGGGTTATACCGAGGCCGTCGACATCCGGAATGGAAAGAATCCGGCCCGCGTTTTCCAGGTTCACGCTCCCTCCGTAGATTATCCGTATTGCCTGTGACACGTCCGCATCGTATAACTCTTCGATACCCCGGCGCACCATTTGATGGGATATTTCAATTATTTCGGGAGACGCCGCATCTTTGCACCCGATCGCCCATCTGGGCTCGTACATTATCACAAGCTCTCTTAGAAAATCCGCCGGTATCCCATCCAGACAGGTCTTTAATTGAGTTTTGATTACATCCATTGCCAGGTCTTTATCCCGCTCCTCCCTTGTCTCACCGATCAGCACAAGCGGCACCATGCCGTTACGATAGCAGGCCAGGACTTTTTTGTTTACATCTTCGTCGCTTTCACCGAAAAATGATCTTCTTTCTGAATGCCCGAGCATGACATATTTGCAGCCTGCTTCTTTCAACAAAAGGGGCGACACTTCACCCGTATAGGCGCCGGATTCCTCCCAGCAAACATCCTGCGCCCCCAGACTCACCGGCAAACTTCCAAGCGCGCCGGATACAGCATCCAGATTGAGAAAATCCGGTAATATATACGCTTCCACGATTCCCGTGTCGTAAGTTTTTAATTCCTGTTTCAGTCTTCGAGCATAGGTCCTTGCCTCATCGCGGGAGCTGATATAGATCTTCCAGTTGGACCCGAGCACCATTTTTCTCTTTAAAGGCATTATTGTCCCCTAATGCTTCTCAAGCCGCATTCTTTATTAAAAGAATTTTCTTGCAAAAAAAAAAGAAAATCGGAAAAACTATTCAGCTTTTTTAACGGCTTTCAAAGCCTCATCCGCGACCCGGCCGGCTGAAAAACCGAACTTCTCTTTGAGCACTTTCAAAGGCGCTGAAGCGCCAAAACGATCATGCGAAATCATGCTGCCTTTTTCCCCGGCGTATTTATGCCAGCCCTGGCTCACACCTGCCTCGACAACTACACGCGCTTTGATATTATCCGGCAGCACACTGCTTCTGTAATTTTCCGGCTGTTCTTCAAATAGTTCCCAGCTCGGCATGGAGACGACACGGGCTTTTGTCCCTTTCCCATCGAGTATGTCCTTTGCTTCGAGGATCAGCTGGACCTCGGAACCTGAAGCAATAAGTATGACTTCCGGCTCACCTTCTGCGGGGTCACACAGCACGTAAGCGCCCTGGCTGAGCCCCGAAGCCCCGGAGTATTTTTTTCTATCAACAACCGGCAGTCCCTGCCGGCCCAGGACAAGAGCAACCGGCCCGCTGCTGCGGGTCAAAGCGACACGCCACGCCTCAGCGGTTTCATTGGCGTCAGCAGGACGAATAACCGTAAGACCGGGAATTGCGCGGAGAGCCGCGATATGCTCAACCGGCTGGTGGGTCGGGCCGTCCTCGCCCAGCCACACGCTGTCATGGGTAAAAACCCATACCGTGTGGAGCCCGGCCAGGGCCGACAGCCTGACAGACCCCCGCATGTAATCCGAAAAAGTAAGAAAAGTCCCCCCGTAAGGTATAAGGCCCCCGTGGTAAGCCATTCCGTTCACGACCGCACCCATCGCGTGCTCACGGACACCAAATCTTATATTTCTTCCTTCGGGGACATCAGCCTGCTGTTCGGGTATATCCTTCATGTATGTGTTGTTCGATGGAGCAAGGTCGGCCGATCCCCCGACCAGATTCGGGATCACCGGGGCGAGCGCGTTGATAACCCAACCGGAAGCTTTTCTGGTGGCGACAGCCCCATCATCCGGATCAAAAACCGGGACCGAATCTTCCCAGCCTGCAGGAAGTCTTTTTGAGTGCATAATTTCCCATTTTTCTGCAAGCTCCGGAAGCTGCGCTTTGAAACCGCCGAACTGCTTTTTCCACTCTGTTTCCTGCTTTCCGCCCTCCTTTACCGCGCTCCTGAAATGCTCAAGAACATCATCGGGCACGAAGAAACCGGGCTCGAGGGGCCAGCCGAGGTTCTCTTTCGTGAGCTTTATTTCATCCGGGCCGAGCGGCGCCCCGTGAATACCTGATGTTCCGGCCCTGTTAGGGCTGCCGTAGCCGATGGTTGTACGAACGCATATCAACGACGGGTGATCTGGATCGGTTTTGGCTTCCTTGATCGCCCGTCTGACAGCATCGATATCTTTATCGCCATCCTCAACCCGGAGCACCTGCCAGCCGTAACTCTCAAAACGCTTTCCCACATCTTCGGTGAAAGAAACACTGGTGGGTGCAGCAAGTGATATACCATTGTCATCATAAAGGATGATAAGTTTACCGAGTTTAAGATGGCCTGCAAGAGAAGCTGCTTCCGATGCTACACCCTCCATCATATCCC
>DRHN01000049.1 GCA_011049595.1 Spirochaetota bacterium
CATGATTGTACCTATTCCTTTTTGTATAGAGTGCTCACAAGCTCCTGAAAATACTCCTTTGAATACCGGGTGAACGCCCCGGGCTCTTCCATCGAATATAAAAACGCCATGTCGGGTTTCCCTGACGGGTCCTTGATGATTTCATAGTACCCTTTGGTATGAAGAATCACCGTCCTCTCCAAACCTGGAGCCTCGGAGGGAACTGGAAAGCTGAGAACCGCTTCATCCCCGACCCGGGGCTGATCGTAATAAAGACCATCATCTGTTAAAAGCCTGTTCGCGACATCATCCCCATGCTGATCGACTGCACTTTCAAGCCGTACTGTGTTGCGGGTAACAGGCTCATCCGGGGTAAAATCCATCGCCGCGTAATCTATCTCCCAGAACAGGATCCCGCCTTCCAGCTTGATTCGAACACTGCCCCCTTCAACCCCTGTAAGATCAACCGGCAGCACAACATCCTTGCCCGCCTTGGGCCCTATGACATTAAACGAATCGGCATATTCCCATTCGCCATGCCTCTCCACATACACGGACAGCACGATGCCCTGCTCCCTTTGCCACTGCTCCATCTCTGACACGGGTGCTTTCTTCTGCTCTTCATACCATACTGTATAAACGTCCCCGAACCGATCCAGGAAATGGCTGTACGCGTAATCGAGCCACATAGAGTTTTTAGCGCGAAGAATCAATTTTGCAACATCAGCATTATCAGACCTGGGGAAGCTGAGGACCACACCGTCCCATATCCGGTCTCCGCTGTAATCATACCCTACATAGTATGTGTCATCCTTTGACCGGACCAGTTCATCAACAGGGATATCATCTAGGTTGACTGCAGTTTCAGGGGCAACAGGATCTTTTATGGTGTGGACCTGGCCGTATTTATCGACCAGCACATCGGTATTTTCCGGGTGATCGAATACCATCAGCTCTGCAAGGTTTGTGTGGTCGATTTCCGGATCCTCGTTGGCAATTTTCAGCCTGTAAGTACCTTCTGCTTCTGAAATACCCGGTAAAGGCAGATAATCGTGCCGTTCAGCTGGAGGAAAGGTGGCGCCGCTGTATATCTCTCCGGTAAATACGTATTCTTCTCCGTTATACACATAAACAGAAGGGCATGATCTCGGCGGAGTAGGACCACGAAAAAATAAATTATAAATTAATGTTAAGGCTGCATAACTGCCGACGACAAGTCCTGTGCTAAATAATATTGTTTTCCCAATATTTACGTCATAAACTACGATCCGTTCAATATGCTCGAGGGAAACGGATATCTTTCCATCTATGTCAGGGCTTAGTGAAGCATCATCTGTGACCCATATACGGCCTTCAAATCTATGGTTCCATTTGGTCGTTCGTTTTGAAGTATAATATCCGTATATTTGATCTTCATCTAACCTTGCGTCTCTAATTTTTACTATTTTCTCCCCCTGTTGAATAATAATAACAGGTCTCCTTAGTGCCTGGTCAGGCTGATGAGTTGGAACTACTTTTGTATTATAGCGGACAACACACCCTGCTGTCACGTTCAGAATGGAAAAAGTTAAGATAAGAGCAATGTATTTAGTCAAGCGCCGATTTAGCATAGCCCAACTCCTTACGCGATGTTACTACCGAAATATTTAACGGCGTATTTCAAATTAAAAGATACCACACCAAGATGCCGCAAAATAGGCATATTGTATCATTGATATTGGTCCTTGTAAACTTTCTTTTCAATACATATTATACTGCTCGGGATCTCTTTCCACTTTAAACAGCAGCCAGCGATCTGTAAGAGGGAAAGGCAAATCGATAACATTATAAAAATAGAAAGTATCGGCCACCGGTGCTTCCAGCCTGTTATTGCTGATTAATGCTTCAAATTCTGCCCGTTTCCAATCCTGTTTTTTAAGGATATCATTGAGTGTCCCTTCATCCACTATAAATGTTACCGGCATTCCGGGGAAAAATTTGTAATAATTATTGTAATCGCTTAAAACCCTCCACACGGTGTCCCGGGGGGCTTGAATTACTCCTTCAACACTGCCGTGCAACAGACGATCATCTTCATGTCCGGAGTTTGATACATAGGTCCTGTCTTTTCCAGTATATTTATCACTTGCCGGGCTGCTGTTTATTTCTCCTGAACAGACAGCTCCCATGGTGAGCCAGAAGCTCAGGATCAAAATCAATTGAAAAAGTTTCCGGTATATTGTAATTATTTGATCTGTCATTTTCTCATCCTAATAAAAAAATCATTTATTTCCAGATTGGCTGACATCAGACAACATTTTCTATTCGAACTTCAGGTACACGATTCCGTTCGCATTTTATTTCCATTCTAAAACCAATGGAGGTTAAAAAAAGAATCAGCATTCTGCCTATCTTTTTAGTGCGTAGAAGAACGTTAATTCCTCGTTGAAGAATGTGCATGTAAGAGTAAAAATCTTTATAGCACGCATTCATCTCTTTGCGTATTTCGGGCCAGGAAAGGTTTTTATAGTTTGCAACCGGATGGGTCAGGGTATAGTATTTCCAATCTTCGGGAAAGTGGTTGGCGATTATTCGGCCTTCCGATTTCATGTTTTCCCAGAGCCGAGTGCCCGGCAGCGGTGTCATGAACTGCACGCTGATGGCTTCCGCTTCGCCGGTTAATACTGAATCGACACGTTCCATGGTTTTTTCTACACACATAGACGTGTGGATTCCACCCATTACAACCGGTATGCCACGGGACCTGAAACCGGCTGCTATTTCGTAGGCACGCGCGGCCTGTGAAGTAAATGCTGTAATACCTACAAGGTCGGGACGAGGCATTGATGTGTAGTCGACAGGCCCGAGGTCCTCATCTATCACCTCGATGTCCCATTCTGATGTAGTGAGACCGGCCAGGACAAGAAGACCGAGCGGCTTCCAGATAAAATAACGAAACAGGCGGTTGTCCTTGCTGTGGATCGTACGTTGGACTGTATTGTATGGATTTATAAGGTATAGACGCATTTGTTTCTCATTTTTTTAAGCTCTAATTAGAAATCTTTCCTTCAGAATCCTGTCAAAACCTTTTTTCCTCAATTGAAATAGTGCAACTTCAATGCCATGGGCTGCTGTGATTTAATTCCTTATTTTTCAATAATTTAACCAAGCGTATGTCCGATATTTTTTTAATATGAAACATCAACTTTTGTTGATGCGGATCCCATTAAAAACAGATTATTCTTTGTATTTAAGGAGGTATATCAAATTTCAAAAAGGTTGGGATTTAAACAAAAGTTGAAGGCAATCAAAAGGGCAGAATGATATAATTAGAAGATGGTATGATCCGGAGCTTATTCCTTATGTTTGTTAAGAAGCCTTTTGTTCAGGGCCTGGGGCGAGATGCCTAAAAGCCCTGCGGCTAAGGACTGATTTCCGCGAGCACGCTTCAATGCTTCTGCAATAAGAAGCTCAACAGATTGTTTGATAGTTGGCAGGTTATCTGTAAACTCGAGAAGCTTTTCAGTCTGTTTAAGCGGGACCCTTTGGGAACCAATTCCTATGGCTTCTTTAAATGGAGCCAGGGAGAGTGTTTTTGAGGCCTGTTTTGTCACCGCGTCAAAGACAATGGAGCGAAGCTCTCTGATGTTTCCGGGAAAATTATAGGTATCAAGAAGAGGCAAGAGCTCCTGAGGGACGGCCGGTTTTTTCCTTCCGAGTTTAAGTGCAGCTTCCCCCAGGAAATGACCGAGCAGCAGAGGCAGGTCCTCTTTTCTCTCACGAAGAGGAGGTATCTTGATTTCGTGGGTTGAAAGCCTGTAATAGAGGTCTTTTCTGAATTTTTCAGATTCTATCCGTTTATCCAGGTCTCTGTTGGTGGCAACGACTATTCTCGCGTCGGTCCGTTTTGCCAGATCTGAACCCAGGGGGTAATATTCACGGGTGTCCAGCAGCCTCAGTAATTTGACCTGAGAAGGCAGTGTCAAATCACCGATTTCATCAAGGAAAAGGGTACCGCTTTTTGCCTGATGGACCAGCCCGTTCCGCGGTTCAACAGCTCCTGTGAAGGCCCCCTTTTTATGGCCGAAAAGGGTATCGGCAAACATTGTGTCATCCAGGCCTGCCACATTGATGTCTACAAAGGGTCCCTCTCTACCGCTTACATCATGTACAGCTTTTGCGATAAGATTTTTACCCGCTCCTGTTTCCCCGATAATCAGCACCGGCTCGTTTGATTTAGCTATGGATTCTACGAGTAAAAAAATCGTCTGCATCCTCTTATTTTGAGTGAGGATGTGTGAAAAGGCACGGGGGTTATTGATCTTGTCTGCAATAAATTTTTCCTTCAGATCACTGTATTCGCGTTTCAGTTTCCTGATCTCGATCGCCCGTTTTACCCCGCTCACCAACCGGTTCTCTTCAACTGCTTTTACCATGTAATCAAAAGCCCCTGTTTTCATACAATCCACAGCTGCCTTGACCTCGTTGGTACCGGTTATGACAATGACAGGAATTTGCGGGTAGCTGCCATGGATTTCAGAAAGCAGCTCGTTCCCGGAAATGTTAGGCATGCTCAAATCCAGCAGGATCACTTCAAGTTCAGTGCTGTTAACTATACCCATTACATCTCTGCTGTCACTACAGCTGACCAGATTGTTGATCCCGTTTGATCTGAGGCTTGTCGTGAGGCCCTTAATTACGGACTCTTCGTCGTCAACAATGAGAATGGGATCTTCCGGAAATAGATCTGTTTTCATAAACCCTCCTCTACAGGTAAAGAAATGGTGGCCACAGTACCTTTCCCCTGTAATGAGTCAAAGCTGATAGTACCTTTGTGCTCCCCAACAATGGACTCCGAGACGTGAAGGCCAAGCCCGGTGCCGCCTTGAGCACGTTTGGTTGTAAAGAACGGAGTTTTTATCTTTGCCATATGTTCCTCCGGAATTCCGGTTCCTTCATCACTCACTTTAATAATTGCTGTATTTTGTTTTTTGTTGTACGAGCTGTGGACAGATATTGCCTGTCCACTGTCTGTCAAAGCCTGGCAGGCATTGAGGGTGAGATTGATAATGACCTGCTCCAGTTTCTGCGCGTTCCCCTTTACTCCGGGAATGTCATTTTCCAGCCTGAGAGTAAAATGCCCGGTTGCCTTTTTAATATAATTCTCTAATAATTTTATCGAGGTTCGTATTACATCGTTGACATCCAGGCTGGTCATGAGGTTTCCCGGGTCATCCCGCGAATAGGCTTTAAGGCCTTTTACTATCCCATCGATACGATTGGATGCGTCTTCAATCCCGCCGATCAATCCGGACAGGCTGTTCCGGAACTCTTCATATTCGATGCCCGCAACAAGAAAATCATTATGCTCGTCCCTATAATCACCAAGAATAGAAAGTATCATGGGGCAGGCCCTCACCAGAAAAGAAGCATTCGACAGTATAGTCTGATTGGGATTATTTATTTCATGAGCCACACCTGCCACAAGCACTCCGAGTGATGTGAGCTTGTCCATTTTCATTAATTGCTGCTGCTGCTGCCTGGCTTGCTCTTCATTACTTTTTCTTTCTCTGATATCCCTCACAATAACAACCCTGGCAGGCTTTCCGTGCCAGACTGTCCCGGAAACTGTTACTTCCACCGGAACCTGGCTGCTGTTTTTTACTTTTAGATAAGCTTCATAATTTTTTGATAACTGTTTTTTCTCGGGGTCTTTGCTATATTGATCTATTGCACTGTCAAATGCATCGGATCGAAGCAGCCCATTAAAACTCATTTTCATAAGTTCGGTATTACTGAAGCCCGTGATCGCACTGGCACTTTTATTGACGTAGATCGATTCACCGCTTTCATATATTATAAAGATACCATCCCGAGCATTTTCAGCCAGAGTCCTAAAATTGTTCTCGGCTCTTTTAATGGATTGAAGCATCTGATTAAAGGACCGGCTCAGGAAACCGATCTCATCATTGAACCGCGGTGAAATTTTAACATCGAGATCTCCGTCGTTTGCCTTTTCGATACCTTTGTAAAGTAATTGTAGAGGTTTGATCAAACTGGCCTTGAAGAAAATTGGAAAGAAAAAAAGTATAAAAATACTTGACCCTATAAGAAGGATTGCCAGCGGGGCAATTCGTCTGTGCAGGTAATGGTAATATTCTATGTCGTATGCTTCAAAAATAGCTTCCGGGGCCGTGCTTGAGAAAGGGAGGTCGTTCATAAAACGAATAGGCTTGAGCGCAGCATCGCTTCCCCCTGGATGGATCCCGATTAACCTGGGTGCAAAGGATACACCTCTGCTGCCTCTGCCCCCACGGACAGTTTCCGATATGTTTGCGGTTGTTACGACATCAATTTTTAAAGACCTGTTTATTAGATCCGGGTTTAATTTAACATAGGAAATATCAAAGGACCCGTTTTTATATAAGATCAGCTGGATGGTATTTTTGGAGGGCCGGTTGAATTCGGGTATTTCATACCAGGTGATTGTGGCCTTTTCTAATTCACTCTTCAGAAAGATATCACCTCCCGATGATGGGTCTAAATTCATGATGATCGGTGCTATAACCGGCTGTGGGTGGTATCCTCCCCAGCCATTTTCTCTGTTCTTTTCTCCCAGATAGATCATCGGCCCGCTTAAAATATATATTTTATCATAAACATGGTCAAAGAATGGAAATGCAAATTTCAGCTCTGCGGTTGTGCCTTCACCGTAGCTTATAGCTGTTTTAGGACCCATATCAGGATCAAACCGGAATGGAGCTTGCGCGATATCGTAGCTGCGATAGTGATTCAAGGAGAAATGGATGGTACTGCGATTGGAAACAAAATTTTTGTTTACATAGTCTCTTTCGTAGGACCTTCCTACAATAATAGCCGCAATACCGATGATCGCAAGCATTACCGACAGGGCACCGCCTACTAATTTCAACTGAAAAGTCATATTCTCTTCGGTGTAGTACAGGTAGGTCACTATGGAGCTAAAGTAAAATAATAGAAAAACATAATCAACCAGATAAATAGTGGGTGTCGGAGGAAGGATGCCAAAATACCTCAACACGTAAGCAATGACGGCGGCAAGAGGTATGAGGAGGACAAGGGCGAGTGCCTGGACCGCTTTGGCATTTCTACCCGCGGGCTTAATAATTTTTATCAATCCGGGTCGGGGATCCCCGGCTGAAAGACGGATGGTTTTGCGTATCAGAAGAAAGATAATAAGGAGAAACTGCAGACCCAGGGAGCCTGTCAGTATGCGGTAATAGGTCAATTCAAATTGGAAATTGCTCTGTGTTCTTTGCAAAATGACGAAATTGTAGAAAGTCAAACCCAATGTTGCCAGATTTGCTGAGACAGAAAACATAATAACGACTATAAACTCCCGCTTTTCAGTCTTCTTGAAATGAGGCAGGAAGTAGGCAAACAGTAAAAAGGAGAGGGCTGCAATTGAAGGGCCAAGAGCTTGAATGAACGGCCTTATTAGGTTTTTCAAATTATGCGGCTGCCAGTAGTAAGGGCTGGAATGTTCGAACAGCATAGATAGACTGAACAAGGTCCCCCCCAGGAATGCGAATGCAAGTAAAATCGTTGGAAATGATTTTTCTTTAATACTGAAGAGGTAAACGCATATGCTTAAAGACATGATCAGGGTGGCAAGCCTGATCAAGGAGAAATAATCCAGGTTTAAGTATGACGGCAGAACGGTGATAAAAACCTCCCACAATTAACCGCTTTATAACTTTTGTTATTATAGGATCAAAACTGTAAATGTAAAATAATAACGGTTTTATATATTATATTTTGTCGCTATATTATATACTATTTAATTTTTTTTCAACAGAGATATCGGAATAATAATTTTATTGAGCCGCTTTATCGCGACTAATTAGTTCTATTTAACTTGTTATATTAAATTTGTTACTTATCTTGAAGTCACTTAAATTATTAAATACATGGATTAAGCCGGGCAAGCCCGGCAACTTCGGGTCTCCCGGCGTGGCAACAAGAACTAATCATACTGCACTATGTAATGGGCAGCGCGGGAAGAATAACAGGTCTGTGCGGAGTATGCACCGGGTTTTTGCTGCCGATAAAATACTGTGCCGGGGCAGGTAATGTCAAACGGGATAAAGAAAGTTTTTTCCGAGGTTCCCGGCACCTATGACCTGCTGAACCATTTGCTGACCTTCGGTCTTGATGTAAGATGGAGGGCAAAAGCCGCGGAAATAGCAGCTGTTGGGGGCGGGACAAAGTGGATAGACGTCTGCACAGGCACCGGCGATATGGCTATCGCGCTTCTCAGCCGCGCTGATGAAAGCACCACTGTGTATGTTTCTGATTTTTCCGAACCGATGCTTGACAAAGCAAAGCTTAAATCGGAAACCGGCCGGCTGCAATTTGTTACCGCGGACCTGCGCTCATTACCTTTTCAGGACAGTTCTTTCGACCTTGTCACCATATCTTTTGCGACCCGTAATATAAACACCAGCATAGAACACCTCTGTGAATGCTTTTCCGAGATCTACAGGGTGCTGAAGCCGGGCGGCAGGTTTGTCAATCTTGAAACGAGCCAGCCTGATTCAGGGTTGATCAGATTTTTATTCCATCTGTATGTGCGAATATTTGTAAAGATAGCAGGCAGATTAATTTCCGGTTCAAAGATCGCCTATAACTATCTTGCCCACACGATTCCCAGGTTCTACACCGCTGAAAAACTTTCAGATATACTTCTAAAGACCGGTTTTAACGAGGTGAACATATACACAATGTTCATGGGTATATCCGCAGTGCACAGGGCAGTGAAATAAAAGTCAATGAGTTCCTCGATCGTAACCCATCTGCATTTGCCAGTCATGTCCCGAGGTGTTAAGATCCCGGAATCCTTCGGGGTTATCGCCATATATATAAACCCCTTAAATTGAAAAATCTACAGAATTTACAGCCGGTCACTTTTTTATCCCGGGTTAAGTAAAAAAAAAAATCAAAGTCAAAAAGCAAAATTTGCTTTACTATTCCAAATAAGGTATTATAGTGTACTATAGAAGACTATACAGGACATTTAAATGGATAACAACTTAAAAATAAACGAAATAATGACTTTGAGCGAGGTGGCGGGGTATCTAAAACTTTCCGAGAAAACAGTGCTTCGTATGGTGCACAAGGATAAGATACCGTGCGCGAAAATAGCGAGCCAGTGGAGGTTTGTCCGCTCAGTTATCGACGACTGGCTGATTTCCAAGATGAAAGTCGTGCCTAAAAACGATCTTGCAAGGGTTATTGAGTCCGGCTCGCCTATTGTCCCGTTATCCCGGTTGATAAAAAAAGATCTGATTGTAATGGACATCAAGCCGGGGACAAAAAACGAGGTCCTGGAGCAGCTCGCGCGGCCTGTTTTAAGAAACGGTACGGTGCATGACGCAAGCGGTTTCCTTGAAAAGCTTATGCACAGGGAGAGAATGGCAACTACAGCTATCGGGAAAGGGGTTGCAATACCGCACATGCGCAATCCGCGGGAAAATCCTATTTCGGGACCTGCCCTTGTTATTGGTATCTGTAAGGCGGGGACCGACTTTGAAGCGTTGGATAAAAAGAAAACATACCTTTTCTTTTTCATATGCACCGACAGCGAAGTCATACATCTCAGGGTCATGGGGAAACTTGCCGGGCTGATGAGGGATGAAATAACAGTCTCAAGACTCATCGAGTCCAATGGCAGGGACGTAGTATTAAAGATTATACTGGAAAAAGAGCAGGACATAATGTCTCAGGAATTACTTTATGAAAGTTGAGGTATGAAAAATGTTATCCTGCAGGTGTCTTAACAGGATCATAAGTTTTGAAAAATCTTTAAGTAGAGGAGGTCTCAATGGGTCTGAAAGAAAACCTGTATGCAGAGTGTATTCAAATAGGTAGTAAAGCCCGGAACAAAAAAGAGGTGCTCGGAGAGATAGCACATCTCGCTATAAAAAGCCCTGTGCTTTCTGCTTTTTCAGCAGACGATATATTCGGCGCGCTGGAGGCAAGGGAAAATATCTGTTCGACGGGTTTTGAAAACGGTGTGGCGATCCCTCACTGCGGCATAGATAAACTTGACGATTTTGTTGTGGGTGTGCTCATCATTCCCGAGGGGATCGATTTTCAAGCAATGGATGGAAAAAAAACCAGGGTATATTTCTTTGTGATCGGTCCTAAGACCGAAAAGAACCGGCACATTCATTTGCTGTCTTCTATATCAAGGATCATGAAATCTCCAGGGATTATCAATGAGTTGATCGGTGCGAAAGAAAAAGATATTGTACAAAAGCGGCTCCTGGAACAGGAAGGCTTTAGAAAGGAGGTCAAAGAGGTAAAAGGCAGGTGCCTGTTTCTGGTGGTTGTACAAAAAGAGGAGTTGTTTGAAGAAATCCTGCAGGTTTTTACGGCTGTTGAGCCGTGCTCGGTTGCTGTGCTCGAGGGAAACAATGCCGGGTATTACCTGCATGCTATGCCGCTTTTTTCCGCGCTGTGGCTTAATACTGACAGGACTTATAACAGAGTTATCATTGCTGTCGTTAATAAAGAGCTTTCCAATGATGTCATCAGAAGAATAAACATGGTCGCGGAGGATATTGAAAGCAGTTCAGGTCTATTGATCACTGTGCAGGACCTTGTCTATTCAAGTGGAGCCGTTGAATTTTAATAAAAAACATGGAGATTGTAAATGACGGCTGTGAGCGTATTGCAAACATTTATACATAATTTACGACCGACTTCATTGATGATCATCGGGCTTTTGACGGTAGCCGGGTTTTATACCGGGAGATCAATGAAATATGTCAAACTGCCGTCTTTAATCGGCTTTATGGTTATCGGAGTTATTTCCGGGCCCTCTCTTTTAAACCTGCTCGACGAAACCTTCATGGACAAGCTGTCTTTTATCATGGACATCGCACTCGGATTTGTAGCATTGAGCATTGGTCTGGAGCTTAAATTTTCGACTTTAAAAAAGCAGGGGAAGGCCTTACTGCTGATCATTCTTTTTGAATCTTTTTTGGCTTTTGGCGTTGTCACATGCGGGGTGTTCGCGTTGACAAAAAATCTGACTCTCGCGCTTTTGTTCGGGGCGATAGCGCCCGCGAGCGCTCCGGCAGGCACAGTCGCTGTGATAAAGGAATACAAAGCCCGCGGCAGTCTGACAAATGCGCTGTACTCTGTAGTGGGGTTTGATGACGGACTCGGGATAATCATATTCGGTTTTGTTTCAGCCGCGGCAAAAAGCATGATCATGCGGGAAAATGGTGTCGCGGTGCCCGGTATTTTAGAAATGATCGGTATTCCAATGATTGAAATAGCTTCAGCATTCCTGGTCGGGGCGGCTGCCGCCTTTTTGTTTGGTCTTCTTGTCCGGAAGATATCCAGCCCCAGGGATGTTTTTATCCTGGCCTTCGCTTTTGTGCTTGTGGTGGCCGGTTTAAGCCTCCGGCTTCATCTCTCCGTGATTCTGACAAACATGATAATGGGAATCGTTATAGTCAACATCAATCCTGACATTATTACCCGTAAGATTCGAGATGAGCTGACAGGGGCGATGCCGCTTCTATTTTTACTTTTTTTTATCCTCGCCGGTGCGCATTTGCGTGTTTCCATGCTGCCGTCTCTCGGTATTTTGGGCATTGTTTACATAATCAGCAGGAGCGGCGGCCTGGTTGCAGGCGCCTGGCTCGGTGCGGTAGCTGGAAAGGCTGAGAAAAAGATAAGGAAGTATCTCGGGATAGGGATATTGTCCCAGGCCGGAGTGGCTATAGGGCTTGCACTCAAAGTTAAGCAGGAGTTTACCGCCCTGGGTCCAGGCGGTGTCGAGATAGGTGTCGCGATTATTACGACGGTCACTGCCGCGAGCTTGGTATTTGAGATCATAGGGCCTATTTTCACTAAGATCGGGCTAAAAAGAGCCGGAGAAATTTAAACGCAGCCGAAGGTCCCATTTTTAACGTTTTTATCTTTCCCTTATATATTTTGCCTAATATTTTAATATTGCAGCAAATAATAATAAAACTCAATAAAAAGGTGCGCTGTCATGAATGTCAAAAGAACTCTCAGTGTGGAAGGGGACGAGTACGATTTTTTCAGCTTAAATGAGCTTGAAAAGACATTAAACATAGATCTGTCAAATTTCCCATACTCATTAAAGATACTTATTGAAAATCTGACCCGGAATAATGACGGGAAAACTGTTACGGATGACGATATAAAAACCCTGGTCTCCTGGACCGCAGCGCATGTCCCTGAACAGGATATAAATTTCTACCCCTCCAGGATCGTAATGCAGGACTTCACAGGCGTGCCTGCCGTGGTAGATTTGGCTGCCATGCGGGATGCCATGATACGGGCAGGTGGGGACGGCAGCAGGATCAACCCCATGATTCCGGTGGATCTTGTTATAGATCATTCCGTTATGGTGGACCATTTCGGGGGCCCGGATTCTTTTCAAAAAAATGTGGCAAAGGAATTCGAAAGAAACTCCGAGCGGTACCGGTTTTTAAAATGGGGGATGGAGGCATTTGAGAACTTCAGGGTCGTCCCCCCGGGGACAGGGATAGTCCATCAGGTGAATCTGGAATATTTGGCCAGGGTAGTGTGGACTAAAGCATCAAACGACAGGCTTGTTGCCTTTCCCGATACCCTGGTCGGTACCGACAGCCACACCACAATGATAAACGGGCTGGCAGTGCTCGGCTGGGGTGTGGGCGGGATCGAAGCTGAAGCAGCCATGCTCGGCCAGGCGATCACCATGCTGATACCTGAAGTCATTGGATGTGAATTGACCGGGCAATTAAAAGAGGGGATCACAGCAACAGACCTTGTTCTTACTGTTACGAAAAAACTGAGAGAAAAAGGGGTCGTGGGTAAATTTGTTGAGTTTTACGGTACCGGGCTGGACAACCTCACTTTGCCGGATCGGGCTACTATAAGCAATATGTCTCCGGAATACGGTGCCACCTGCGGTATTTTTCCCGTGGACCAGGAACTCATAAATTATCTAAAATTCACCGGCAGAGACGCCCCTACAGTCAAACTGGTTGAGAGATACGCGAAAGAGCAGGGTTTGTGGCGTGACCGGTCCTGGAACCCGGTTTTCAATGACACCATAAAGATCGACCTGGCCGATGTTGAAACATATATCGCAGGGCCCGGGCGTCCTCAGGACAGGATATCTTTGAAAAAGGCCGATAAAGCCTTTGAAACGACCCTCGATGAACACTATCGGATAAAAGATCATGAAAAAAAGGTCCCAGTCAGGGGAGAGGACTATTCCTTGACCCACGGGGATGTTGTAATAGCTGCGATCACAAGCTGCACGAACACGTCAAACCCGTCCGTTCTTGTGGCAGCCGGTCTGGTAGCAAAAAACGCCGTGGAGCTTGGGCTTGAAACAAAACCCTGGGTTAAAACATCTATGGCCCCGGGGAGCAAAGTCGTGACCGATTACCTGAACAAATCAGGTCTCAGCGAATATTTGGACGCGCTCGGTTTCAACCTGGTCGGGTACGGCTGCACCACCTGTATCGGAAACTCCGGGCCTCTTCCGGAAAGCATCCGGGAAGCGATCCTTTCCGGCGGACTGGTGACCTGCAATGTCCTTTCAGGCAACAGGAATTTCGAAGGGCGCATAAGTCCCGAATCAAAAGCCGGGTATCTGGCATCTCCACCGCTGGTGGTTGTTTACGCCATTGCCGGATCAATGAAAATTAATTTGATGAACGATCCTATCGGAAAGGATAAAAATGGAAAAGATGTGTACATGAAGGATATCTGGCCGAGCAACGCTGAGATAAAAGACGTGGTGTATAAAAATATGGATCCCCGGATGTTCAACAAGCGGTATGACGATGTTTTTTCCGGCACACAAGAATGGCAGGATATAAGGACAGCGAGCAGCAATGCCTACGACTGGGAAAAATCAAGCACATACATAAAGGCCCCGCCCTTTTTTCTCGGTTTCGCGGCGAAACCTCCGGATATTGCGGATATCAGGGGGGCAAGGTGCCTTGCCATCCTGCCTGACAGCACCACCACCGATCATATCTCACCTGCCGGGTATATTCCTCCGGACGGGCCGGCCGGAAAGTACCTTTTAAAAAATGGGGTCGAGCCTGCGTTCTTTAATTCCTTCGGGAGCCGCAGAGGAAACCATGAAGTGATGATGCGAGGCGCTTTTGCCAATATCAGGATAAAGAACAGGATGGTCCCTGACACCGAAGGCGGAGTCACAAAAATGCCGGATGGGAAAATCCTTTCCATATATGACGCAGCCATGAAATACGCAGAAGATAAAACCCCTCTCGTGGTAGTCGCCCGAAAGGAGTATGGAACAGGGTCCTCCCGGGATTGGGCGGCAAAAGGGACTTTCCTCCTGGGGGTAAAAGCGGTAATAGCTGAAAGTTATGAACGGATCCATCGCTCGAACCTTATTGGAATGGGTGTCCTGCCTCTTGAGTTTAAAGGAGAGACAAATGTAGACAGCTTAAATCTAAACGGCCTCGAGACCTTTGAAATACTCGGTATTTCAGACATGAAACCGCAGGGCACGGTTGAGCTCGTCATTCAAAGGCCAGAGGGTAAGAAAGAAAGCGTTCCTGTGCGCGTACGCATCGATACAGCCCGGGAGTTTGAGTATTACAGGCACGAGGGCATACTAAACTATGTCCTGCGTCAGATGACGGGCGGTTAAGATTTTGTTTTCTATTGCCGAGCAACAAAATATTTTTTATATTTTTTAGTAGTGTAATAGCTGTCTCTTATA
>DRHN01000050.1 GCA_011049595.1 Spirochaetota bacterium
AATGCCGTCCCTCTCATCTTTTATTCCAAATCCTCCATGAATATATTTGAAGTAATCAGGGAAATATTGTATAATTTCATTGTTACCATTATTCTATGTTTTTCTGACTACTAATAGATTTCCACAAGTTATTGAGCAATTACATAAAAGGGGAGGTATAACCGCAACAGCTTCAGGAACTAATTAATATCTTGACACAAAGTGCCGGCCTGATATAATTAATATAATGCCCCCGTGGGTACAACTTCAATTCAAACGATTCTTTATAAGCAAAACATAAATGGAGGAAGAGGCTATGAAAAATAGCGAATCTGAAGTAAAAGCCTGGGAAGGTGATATAACCATACCTACCTATAAACTTGGGCCGGAGGACCAGAACCCGCCTATCTACATAAAGCGCAAGAACCCGATTCATCCTGGAAGCGTTATCATATATCCCTATCCGTTGAATGAAAATCTAACGAGCGAGTGTGAAGATAAAGTATGGAAGGGCCTGTTTCTCGAAAACGATTTCCTTCGAATTACTTTGCTGCCGGAACTGGGTGGCCGCCTTTTGTCAGTTTTCGATAAAACAACAGGCGAAGAGGCTATGTACCGGAACCATGTGCTGAAGTTCTCGCGCATTGGGATCCGGGGCGCCTGGTTTTCAGGGGGTGTTGAATGGAATTTTCCAAACGGGCACACAGTTACAAGCTCCTCCCCGATCGATTACGCTATCAGAGAAAACCAGGATGGCAGTAAAACCGTTTTTATTGGCGACATCGAGCGGGTATCCAGAATGAGATGGTCGGTCGGCATTACCCTTTACAGCGGCAAGGCCTTTTTCGAGACAGAAACACGGCTTTTCAACAGGACCCATCTACCGAACAGATTCTGGTTCTGGGCGAACTCGGCTGCCCCGAAAAGCCGGGGGTTTGAGTTCGTCACGACCGCAACAAAAGCGATGACATTGACGGATATAATAGATTTTCCTGTCCACAATGGTGTCGATATCCACTGGGACAGAAACCATGTAGAAGCTCAGGACATGTTCAGCCTGGATCTGAAACAGGATTTTGTGGCGTGGTACAACCACGACATCGAACGCGGTATGATCAATTACGGGGACAGATCGGAGGCTCCGGGGAAAAAATTCTTTACGTGGGGAAACAGCGACGACGGTAATATCTGGATCGATCTTCTGACGGACAATGACGGCCCTTACTCGGAAATGCAGAGCGGCCGTCTTCCCACGATGCGGATCTGGGAAATTATGCTTCCAATGAGTGTCGAGACCTGGAAAGAGATGTGGTACCCCGTGAGAAAGATCGGGACACCGGTTTTCGCCAACAGGGAAGCAGCCTTTTCGTTTGACTATCGGGAAAATAAGATCCGCATCGGGGTTTTTACGACCTCCTCTCAGCCGAAAGCCCAAATAAAGCTGTCGGCTGGCGAAGAAGAGGTTTGGAAAAAGAGCACGGATATTGACCCGGCAACCCCGTATGTGACGGAATTTTCACTTGAAGGTAAAAAATTGAAGAACAGGGAATTGGTGCTTTCGCTGATCAGCGGGGAGGGGGCAACCCTGGCAGAGCACACCATTGGAGGTGAGCCGGAGCCTGGACCCGAGGTCGAAACAAACTACAAGATCGAGCCCGCTTTAAGTTCCATGAATGCCCAGGCCCTTTGGAAAAAGGGTGTAGATCATGAAAAGATAGGTGAACCGCTGAATGCCCAAGAGGCGTACAAGAATGCCCTTGAAATCGACTCCGGTTTTTCACCGGCCCACCGCTCTTTGGGGATTCTTTACCTGCGCCGGGGGAATTATAGTGAGGCAGTCGCTGAGCTGAAGCGCGCTCTGGAGCGCATCGACACGGATGAAAGTGCCAGGTTTTATCTCGGCGCCTGTTTTATGGGCATGGAGCAGTTTAACAGGGCGATAACAGAGCTAAGAATGCTCACAAGAAGCCGCACATACGGGGCAGCAAGCGCTTATCTGCTTGGAGGGCTTTATCTCGGGCAGGGTAAGACGGGCAGCTCGATAGAGTGGCTGAAAAAATCCGTGGAATTGTACCCGGAAAATTTAGACGCCATGGTTTTTTACGCGTCCGCTTTGAGAAAGAACATGGATTTTTCCGGGGCCGGGTCAGCAGTAAAAAATGTACTAAAAAAGGACCCGCTGTGTTTTCCGGCTCTTGCCGAAGCTTATTTTATTTCAGAGGAAGATGAAAAGCACAGCGCCAGGGAAGATCAAAAAAAGAGACTGATGGCGGTCATGCGAAACAATGCCCAGTCCTTCATCGAGCTGGCTGCCGACTACACCCGTTTCGGTTTATACGGGGAGGGGATCAAAATACTTTCGCTGGTTGAAGAAAGTGCTCAAAAAGAAGAGATGTCCCCCCTGGTATGGTATTACCTGGGCTATTACTATGAAAAGATCAATAAAACAGACGAGGCTGCCGGATACTTTAAATTGGGAGCCCAACAAGACCCTTCCTTTGTTTTTCCCCACCGTCTTGAATCTGAAGCTGTGCTTCGCAAAGCATCATCCGACTCGCCCGATGACGGCAGGGCCATGTATTACCTGGGCAACCTGCTTTGCTCGAAGGACAGAGGCTGGGAGGCTATTGAATCCTGGGAAAATGCAGCTAAAAAAGAGAAATATTTTTCCGTGGTCCACAGAAATCTCGGCAGGGCCTATTTCCGCCTGGCGAACGAGGTTGACAGGGCTATAAAAGAGTATGAAACAGCGCTGGAATGTGACGGCGGGGACTACAAGTTATATTATGAGCTGGATAAATTATATACGTCGTGCGGCCTTGATGAAAAGAGAGAAGGTCTTATAAAAAAAATACCCGTTCATCTTCTGGATAATGATATCATTGCCGAAAGGATCGCGGCTTTTTATACCGATACCCTTGAGTTCGACAAAGCGCTCGAGATCCTGCGAAAAACTAAATTTTACCCCCTGGAGTTCTACACGGAAGGCAGGCGAATATTTGAGGAGGCTAACATCGGAAAAGGGATCGCACTATTGAATGACGGCAAAACCGATGAGGCAATAGCCTTTTTTAAGGAGGTCATGAACTATCCGCGAAACATAGGTGTGGGCGAGCCTGCAAAAAAAAGCCACGCAGAGGCGTACTATAGAATGGGGGTGTGCTTTGAAAAACTTGGTGAAATGAAAAACGCAAAAGAGAACTGGAAAAAAGCAGCCGAAGAGGAGCACCCTGTCTGGAATGCGCTGAAGTACTACGAGGCGAAAGCTCTACAGCGTCTTGGAAAAGACATGGAGGCAGACCTTCTGCTGGACGAGATGTTAGAGCATACCCGGAATTCCATTAATCGTCAGGATGTAATTTGTGTTAAAAAAGCCATGGCAGAAAACCTGTATCTGCTGGGCCTTGCTTTAAAAGGTAAAGGCCGGGAAATAAGCGCCTTTCAGTATTTTAAAAGGGCGCAGGCTGAAAATAACGCCCACAGGCGCAGCAGGTGGGAATTGACAGGGTTCGACAGGTAATGACGTGAGCTGCAGGCAGGACATTTGGGTTGACAATGAAGAGGCATAGTATAGAATTACAGAGTTATAAAAATTAGACACCCGTTTTTTCTTTAAGTTTGTAATATATTTTTATAAAATTGCTTTCAATAAAGAATTCTATAATAAGGAGCTACTATCATGATCAAAGTTCTGTATGTCGGTGATGCGGCCGGGGTTCTGGGCCCCACTTACATAGCGTCGCCCTTTAACGTTGAGAACAAGGGTTTTTCAATACACATCTGGTGTCAGCCGGTGCTGGATGCGCTCAACGAAGATCCCGGGATCGAGGTGGACCACCTTACAAACTGGGATGCCTACCGGGATTTTCCAAAGACTCCTGAGGATTTTGCCAGGTACAATGTCGTGATCCTGAGCGATGTCGAAAGTGAAGTTCTGCTTTTATATCCGGAGTGGACCCAGGCCCCCATGGGGCCAAACCGCCTGAAATCTCTGAGAGACTACACGGCAAACGGCGGGGGCCTTTGCATGAACGGCGGCTGGTCGTCTTTCAGCGGCAGGTTCGGTACAGCCGCGTATCAGGGCACACCGGTTGAAGAGGCCCTGCCTGTAAACTGCATACCCGCGGGAGATGACAGGGTTGAAACACCCGAAGGGACCTGGGTAGAGGTCCTTGACAAAGATCACCCGATTACAAAGGGCATTCCATGGGATGAATGCCCATGTTTTCTCGGGTACAACCGAATAATAGCAAAAGAGGGTTCCCATATCATAGCCAGGACAAAGGAGACAAACGATCCGTTCATAGTTACAGGAAACTTCGGCAAAGGCAGGTCCATGGCATTTGCTTCGGATATTTCCCCCCACTGGGCCGTGGCTTTTCAGAAATGGGAGCACTATGGAGAGATCTTTCGACGGATAGTTAGGTGGCTTGCAGGGGAAATTTGATCTTTGTAATATGCGGCCGCGTAAGAATGGCATGTGAAGAGGATTAAAAGGAGGTGATCCATGAAAGACAGGATAGGTATAGGAATTATCGGCGCGGGTTTTATGGGAATGCTTCACGCACGAGTGTTTTCACAGCTGCCTGACGCCTTTATTGCCGGTGTCAGTGATCCGGTGCTGAAAGAGGCGCCGGAAATCCCCGGGCTTTCAAAGCCGGCAGCATTTTATAGCGACCATAATAAACTGCTTGAAAGCGAGAAGGTGGATGCTGTTGTTGTAGCTACACCTGAGGATCTTCACCGCGATGTCTGCCTGGAGCTTATCGGGGATAAAGGGTCAATTTATCTTGATTACCGCCCAATGAGCCTCACAGGTGTTGACGATGAAGGCTGGAAATTTCCGGACACCCTGCACTGGCCTGTTCTTCACGGGGAGGTCGTGGGGGATATACTGGAGGAAGACCGGTATTTCCTGAAAGTGGTGCAGGGGGGGAGAGATATAATAAGCACCGGACAGGACGGTAAAAATGCGCTGGAAATCGTACTCGCGGCAAAGCGGTCTTATAAAGAAGGTAGACAGGTGAAACTATAAATAAAAATATTCCTTTATCGGACAATGTATACGATACAGAGGATTGTAGTATTAAACGTTAAGAGGATATGATCCATATTTATTATAGGCATTGTAAAAGGCCTTTATGTTGTCTAAAGGTGTCGTCGGTTGAACATTGTGGGAAGAGCACAGGATATAGCTTCCCCCTGGTGCAAGCTGACTGATCCTCAAACGCACTTCCTCCTTCACTTCCTGGGGGTTGCCGAAAGGGAGGACCTTTTGATCGTCCACTCCTCCCCAGAAAGATATGTTTTTTCCGAATCTCCGCTTGAGTTTCCCCGGATCCATAGCCAGCGGCTGTACGGGATTCAGGACATCAACACCCACATCTATGAGGTCGGAGATTATCGGCTCGACAAAACCGCATATGTGCGTGGCAATTTTGATCTTCGGATTTGCATTTTTGTATTCCTGAAAAAGAGAAGCGTAGCGGGGTTTTACGAACTCTTTCCACATCGCCGGGGAAATGAGCATCCTGTCCTGTGTTCCGACGTCATCCCCCGCAAGGAGCATGTCGCACCCCATGTCGATCATCTTCAGCCCGGCCTTGAGGTGGAAATCCATTACGAGGTCCATCAGCTGGTTTGCGTAATCTTTGTTCAAAAGAAGGTCCTGTAAAAACTGCTCCATGCCGCGCAGGTACCAGGGCCCTTCAAAGACCGAGCCGAGAATTCCTCCCACAATGTAGTGGGATTTACCATGCCTTTCAATTAAGTCTTTCAGCCCGTCGTACTGCCCCGGTTCTTCGGGGTCCGGGGTTCTATAGGACAGGAGTTTCTTGTCCTTACCCCCGAGCGGATGGGAGGCAATTTCAGTGTAATGGCCGTTTCCGTTGGCAAACGGGACACGCCTCCATGTTATCCCCCAGGGGTCGGTGTATTCAGGTTCTTCAGACATGTAAAAAGAAGCGACTATCCCGGCAATTGACATCAGGCAGTCATGGCCCAGATTGACCCGCATATCAAAGGGGTCGCCGGCTCCTGTTTCACGCATTAATAATTTTTCTATCTCAGGGGTGATCCACAGGTCTAAAGGTACACGGTCCGGCTCCCGGTGGGATAAGGCGGCTGCTACTCTTTCTTTTGCAGTCATGTTTAAACCCCTTCACACAAGATAGAACTGCGCGCACTGCATGCCCGATATCTATCACTCTTTTCGTCATGTGAAAATTATGTTTTAATGTGTCTTAAGACAGGGCGCAGCTAAAATCAATGTTAGAACATCGATAAAATCATTTATTTTTTACGCGTTTGTACAGATCGGGAAAATATATTTTGACCTGCTCCTCGAGCTCCTTGTCGGATATTGCCGTAAGCCGTCCCTCTTTTTCATACTGGTCCAATACCCAGCGTTGTACCTTTGCTACTTTCATCAATGTCAACCGCTCCTTACCTTTTAACCCCAGAAAGTCGTTTACCCATATTGCAACCCCGTCCGTCCCTGATTTGTCTGTGATGGCGACTTTCGGGGGGCGGCCCAACAGCCCCGTTGTGTCGAAAATGTTATAAATTTCCTCGTTCCTGCGAAGCCCTCCGGCGTGTATGCCCGCCCTGGTTGTGTTGAAATCCCTGCCCGCAAAGGGGTAATTAGAAGGTATGTCTGCACCGATATCTTTCAGGAAATATTCTGCAATTTCTGTGATGACAGATAGATCGATGCCCGAAAGGTCCCCTTTGAGGGATATGTACTCGATAAGGGCGCCTTCAAGCGGGGGGTTTCCGGTGCGCTCACCAAACCCGAAAAGGGTAGTGTTCAAAGCGTTCACACCGTATATCCATGCGCTTGTGCCGTTGATGTGCACTTTGTGGAAATCATTGTGGCCATGCCATTCCAGCCTGTCTTCCGATATTCCGCATTCCTCTTTCATACGCCAGATCAGTTTGGGGATCGACCTTGGTTCGGATACATTCGGAAAAGAAATACCGAAACCCATGGTGTCGCACAGACGGATCTTGACTTTCATGTGCTTCGGCTGATTTTCCGTGAGTTTTTCCAGCCTTTGCACGAAAGGGATTACAAATCCTTTGATGTCGGCCCGGGTCACGTCTTCCAGATGGCAGCGCGGCCGGACCCCTGCTTCCAGAGCGGCTTCCACGACTTCCAAATACTGGTCCATTGCTTCCTGACGTGTTTGCTTCTGTTTGTGAAAAATGTGGTAGTCTGAGATCGAGGTCAGCATTCCCGATTCTTTCAGCCCCATCTCCTTTACCAGGCGAAAGTCGCCTATGTTCGCTCTGATCCACCCTGTAATTTCAGGAAATTTCAATCCCAGGTCCCTGCACGAGTCGATGGCTTCCCGGTCCTTTTTTGTGTAAAGGAAAAATTCCGTTTGCCTTATTACACCTTCACTGCCGCCGAGACGGGAGAGCATTTTATAGATTTTTGTTATCTGCTCTGTTGAGTAAGGGGGGCGGGACTGCTGGCCGTCTCTAAAGGTCGTATCGGTAATATGGATGTCCCTGATTAGTATTGACCCGGGATCGAATTCGATCTCTTTTCCGTCTATTGTTTCTTTTATAGTATCTTCAAACTTGATAAGAGGGGGAAGAGAGTACACAAAAGTGTCTTTTAGGAGGTTCGGTTCGGGTACATCAACCAAAGGATACAGGTTCATTTTATCTCCATTTCAATATTAGTTCAGTTATTATTAATGTGGAGTACCGCGGTGAGACAAACACTCAAGAATGCTCTCAATCCGGTAAAAGACCAACAAAAAAATCAACTGCTGCGCCCACAGTCTGCACTTTAAGCGCTTCCTCCTCATTAACGTCAAGGTCAAACTCTTCTTCGTAAGCAGCTACCAGCTCTATCGACTTGAGTGAATCCGCCCCGAGATCATGGGCGAAGTGATGTTCATCCTTTATCTCCTGTTCACTTTTCTTCAGCTCACGGGCTGTTACGGCAATGATTCTTTTTGCAACTTCGTCTCTTTCCATATTTGGTCCTCGGCTTTTGTATTATATATAATTTTTACGCAGCTAATATAATAATTAATATTTTAAAAAAACAAATAATCCGGCCGGATTTCAGAAAAATAGGTCCGGGCCTGGGACATGGCCTCAAACCCCGGTGCTGTTTATTCAGGGTAGTTTTCTATAAGAGCAGTAAACCGCTGCAGGCGCAGACCGATCTGTTCTTTTTTTTGTATTAATTTTGCCACAACCGGGTTGGAGTCAAAGGTCCCGCGCACCGATTTGAAGTCTCTCGACCTGTTTTCCGGGTCAAGGTCTACACCGTAGCTGATTTTCGACGCTTCAGCAAATTCGCTTTTTGTGTTTTCCAGGACGAGCGAATTCAGGGAGGATGCAGCGTTTTCCCATTTTTCGGCAAGCGAGATCATATTTTCACGGCTCAGACTGCGTGGGGATAACCCGTACTCCTGTTCGGCAGTGAAGCAGACGTAATCCCATTCGTCGTTGCGGTATGTGTCATGGATCTCCTTTATGCGTGCGAGAAGCTTTTCGATCGTTGAAATGCGCTCGTCTACTACATCTTTCATCAAGATTTCGATCCTGTCTGTCATAACTAAAAGCCCGCCAGTATCGGTCCACCGCGTTACATTTAAATGATGTTTACCGGTGTGAAACAGCTTGCCAAGATCTGACAACGATGCCGATTGAGAAGAAAAGTCTTCTATTTTGGAAATGATGCTGCCTATCAAATACCTGTCGATAGCCATTGAATAATATTTAGCGCCTTTTTTTAACAGCAGCCTCCTGATTTGGACCCCTCCGTAAAAGACCGTTTTTACTTCTCTTGGTGTTTTTTCATACAGGTCTTTCAAGATTGCTCTTCCCCGTCTCATTTTTTCAACCGTGTAGGGAGAAAATACATCGAAAACGATGCAGTCCCTCTTCAGTGCGGATTTTCTCCGGTCTCTTGACGGCCATTTTTCCTCATCACGTACCGTGCCTATTGAGAACAGGTTTATACCGGGCATAAGGTTCGATTTGCCGTTTTCCTCTATCAGGAATGAGAACGGGAAGTCGGGTGTATCGATGTTTGTCATATGCTTGCCTATGACGACACTGAATGCCCCGACCATGCTTTCGAGCAATATGTAGCTGAAGGACCCTGTCTTGCAGCCTCTCTCCATGATGCCCTGGTGCACAGGACCCAGCTTATACATGTGGTTGCTCTGGTTGGTCCCGCTGCCCCCGTTGAAAAAAGAGAGCATGCACCCTATCAGAAGAGTTGACTTGTGATGGGTCACCGAATAGGGGCCGGCAAAAACAGAGCAGACCTCTGTCTGGAAACCCTCGCTGTTGGCAAAAAACAGAGAATTCTCTGCGGTTAAAAGTTTTCCGATCTGACAGCCCTGCCCCACAAAGATGTTTTCCAGGTTGGCCCCTCCATCCACAACAGCCCCCTCGGATATTATAAAATCCCGGGCTACAACATTTGCTCCGATAATTGTCGGGTCCTCGGGACAGCTGAGGATCGTGCCGTTTTTTATTTCAGTTGCCCCCAGGATCGATGCGCAAGGCCCTATGTTTACGTCTTGTACAACACCGCAGGACCGAATTCGCGCGTCTTTGCCGATTTTTCCTTTATCGTTGTCATTTTGGTTGATATGGGTATTGATCAAACTTCCCAGCTTTTCCTGGAAGGAATCGTTGTTTTTGTAAATGGCCTGCAAGTAGGCTGTCTGTGCGCTCAGCTCTTTGAATAAGGTGACATTACGCCCCCCGGTTTCGTTCAGCACGCTGATCTGTACACCTTCCCCGAACCGGGAACCCATGGTTGTTACGAGTACGGACACATCTTCAATAATTACATTGTCCTCTATAATATAACGCTGTATCGAAGAGCCGATGTTCGAAATAAGAACATTGCCGCCTATAATACAGTCGGCGACAGTTGCATTGTACATCCCGCAGGGCTTTTTTATTCCATCGATTTCCACCGACCCGTTGTTGCTCCCGATCTGGACCCGGCCGAAGAATTTTGTAAAAACGACCCTGCCAGCGTCAAAATCAGGAGCGACCCGGATCCAGTCCCAGTTTTCAGCGGAACATCCCTGTCTCACAAGCTTGCCGATCTCATCCTGTGATAGTCTTCTGAGGGTACTCATGTCAGCATTCTCTCGATTTTAATTTGCTTTAAAGCAATATAAACACAATGGAGGATAATTCAAGAATTAAATGGGCGGTAACATCAAAAGAAAAAGTTTTTTGCCCTTTTTTGTTATCGGCTTAATATAATTCTAAGGAATTTTACGGAGGGTGTGCCCCGGATAACCAAAAATATTGTCAGTATTTGACAGCCCCGAGAATGATCCCCTCGACAACAAATTTCCACACCAGGATAGCAAGGATCAACGACGGTATCAAAGAGATGAAGATACCCGCCATCAGCATGCCCCAGGCCACGTCGGTGTTTGTCGAGAGAGCTGCCATAGCTACGGAAAGTGTCCTGGTTTTATTAGTGCCGGAAAGGATAAGGCTGTACAAAAATTCTGAATAAGAAAGCATAAAGGCAAACAGCCCTGTTGCCACGATACTGGCAGCTGACAGCGGCAAGGTTATTTTTATAAAGATCTGCGGACGTGAGGCCCCGTCGACGGTGGCGGCTTCATCAATATCGACAGGTATCCTCCTGAAAAAGACCGACAGGATCAGCACCGTAAACGGCAGAGTGAGGATGCTGTGGACCATGATGATGGCAATTTTTGTGTCCAGCAGGCCAAGGGATTGGACGATCAGGTAAAAAGGAACAACAAAGGCCGCCGCGGGGAGGAGACGGCACATCACGATCCCCATAAATGTGGCTGATTTACCTTTGAACCTGATCCTGGCAAAAGCGAACGATGCCATTCCCCCGAAAAGGATATTTATACCCATGACAGAAAATGCTATGATAGCGCTGTTCATCATCGAGTGGGGGATCTGTCTCGCTTCCTCTGTGATCATGCTGCGCATAGCCCCCCGCTCTTCATAGGCTGACGGGACAACACCGAAAAAGATATACTTGTAATAGGCGAATGACGGCTTCATTGAAAACCATTTCGGCGGGTATGAAAGCAGAGCGGCGTCCGGTATAATGCCGCCAAAGAGAGTCAAAAGAAGGGGCCCGGCACAGAAGAGGAATACGATTAACGCTAAAAAATGGATCAGGATTTTTTTTGCCATGTTACTACTCCTTTACGAGTATATCAGCCGGAATAGCCTTGAGAATAGCCATGATAAGAGCAAAAGTGATAACCGCCATTATCACCCCGAGGGCCGCGGCCCTTCCGAAACTGAGCAGCTTGAAAGCTTCCGCCCATATAAAATATGACAGCAGCGTTGTCGCCCCACCGGGCCCTCCCGCTGTCAGTGAATATACCACGTCGTAGCTCGTGAGCCCGATTATGCACTCGTAGATAAGCGTAATGATGAGCATGGCCTTGATCTGCGGAATGGTGATCGAGATCAGCCTGCGGAAGTTGCCGGCCCCGTCGACCTCGCAAGCGTCGTAAATCTCCTTTGAGATAGTAGTGAGAGCAGCCATAAGCAGAATGCTCGCGAAGGGGACCTGGGTCCAGATATGTGCGACGCTGACCGAAAACTTCGCGAGACGGGCGTTCATGAGCCACGGTATGTAATTTTTAATGATGCCCAGCTTGAGTAAAACCCCGTTGAGCAGACCCCACTGACCGTGAAAGATCCAGAGCCAGAGTATCCCGGCAACAGATCCGGGGATCGCCCAGGGAAGCAGCACAACGGGCCGGAGTATGGCCCTGCCGACAAATTTGGTGAGCAGAAGTCTTGCGACACCCAGGGATATTATCACAGTGACCGGAGCGGTTGTTATAGTAAAAATCAGGGTGTTCAGTAAGGCTTCTTTAAAATAAATGCTTGTTAACACATCAATATAGTTTTTGATGCCCACGAACGGTGTATCAGGCAGTACAAGCAGGATCCGATGAAGACTGTTGTATATGGCGTAACCGACAGGAAAGACAGTAAAAATAATGACAAGGATCAAAACCGGAAACAGCCATTCTATCGGATATCTCGAGTATTTTAATGTTTTCAAGACAGCCCCCTTCCTGTTTCCGAGTTCCTGTTTCAAAAAGGGACATGACCGGGCAGGTTAAGGCCCGGGCATGTCCCTGAAGCACAGCTAACTTGCAGGGATCTTTAACCCGTGAGCAGCTGCTTGTATTCATTCCACTTTTCAGCGCCCTGGTCAAACACTTCCGCTACGGAAGCATCGCCGTTGATACCTTTTGCCAACAGCGGGCGGAAGAACTCACTCCACATACCCATCCATTCTGTCTGGGTGCCGTTTCTTGCCAGCTTGGCCTGCTCTTTGAACTTATCCATGTCTATCCAGGTTTTCCACGCGCTGATCACATCCGGGTCATCGAAAAGAGGCAGAGCGGCAAACCCGAGGCCGTTCTCGACAGCCCATCGTTTCGCCACGCGGTAATCCCCTCCACCGAAGGCTTCGATAAATGTCCATACTGCTTCCCTTCTGGTCTCGTCCTCGGCCGCCTGCTGGGTCATGCAGTAAAACTTTGCAAACCCCAGGCATCCATGTGCACTTCCGGGCATGAGGGTCATGTCGAACTGGCCTGAAAGGGCGCTTGCCGGGTTGTTCATGGCAGCGACCATGTAGTTGTACATGACTGTCAGTGCATGCTGGCCGGTGTTCATTGCGATGTTCACCTTGGACTCGTGATCGGAGTAGGACATCAAGCGGTACTTGACATTAAGGTCCTGCAGGAACTGCAGATGCTTGCCGGCCTCGGAACCTGAATCCGCGAATATGGGGGCCAGATCATCGTCAAAGAAATCTCCTCCCCGTCCGTATACCTGGGAAATGAAAGCCTGGAGGAAATTCGGGAGGGTCTGGTTGTACTCGTAAACAAAAGGCTTGTTCATCCCGGTGTCTTTTTTGAGTTTCTGACAGGCCTCGAGCACTCCATCCCAGGTGGCGGGAGGATCGATCCCGTTGTCGCCGAGTATTTTCTTGTTGAACTGGAAGGTGATCAGGTCGGCATAATAGGAGAGCCCGTACAGCTTTCCCTTGTAGGTCATATCTGCCAGTGCATATTTCGCGGTTTTTGCCTTGTACTTTTTGATTTCCGGGAAATAATCCTCGATAGGGGCAACCCACCCGGCTGCAGCCCATTCGGGCAGCCAGTCCTCGCCGTTGTATATCAAGTCTGTCCTTGTTTTTCCCTTGAACCTTAGCACAAGGGTGTCGTGATAGGTCGGCCAGGTATAATCGGTCAGGTTCACTTTGATATTCGGGTGTTCAGCCTCGAACTTGCTGATGTTGTCCTGGATGGTGTCGAGCGCGTAATTCCACACGACGAATTCAAGCTCAATCGGGCCTCCCGAGGGTTTTTTCCCGCCTTTTTCACCAAATGCGCGAAGACCGGGCATCATTAGAAGTGAAGCGCCTGCAGCGGTACCAAGAGAACGTTTCAAAAAATTTCTTCTTGAAATTTGTTCTTCAAGGATGCTCTTTTTTTCCTTGCTCATTGTGTAATACCTCCTTTAAAATAAATTATTTAAAAAATCAGGTCTCTGTACATCGTACGGATAAGGCCTGATATTCCAAAACAAATTTTAACCGTCCTCCATTTCCTCAAACTCTTCAACCAGGATCGGCGGCATAAATTCCCTGGGCGCCCTGTCATCGGTGTCCTCTATAACGTTTATGTAAAGCGGGTTTGAAAGCTGTTTGTAAATCCGCTCCAGGTACTCATGGGTCTTGTCGTCTCTTTCAAAGCGTAGAGGGACAAAGGCCATTTTCTCATAATAAACGTTACCGGCCGGGACGTTTATCATCTTTCCGGGATTGCTGGAGATGTATGTGTAGACCAGGGGCCGGGCATAGTATACCCATGGGCCCCAGTGAAGGTAGGAGTAAGGCTGGAAGGTCCTGGAAAATCCGCCGTCCTTTCTAAAATTTGCAAGATCAACAGTGACCAATCCCAGACCGCTCTTGAGATCCCTGTTAAAAAAACAAACCCAGGGTGTGTCGTGGGGGAGCACCATTGCCCTTCTTGGATGCCTTGGCAGGTCTGTGATCAAGGTCGAACCGGTTTTTCCTCCGGGTTCACGCCACGCGAACTCCTTTACCACTTTTCTGTTGAAAACCACCTCCCCGTTGCGAAGGGCCTTGACATCTATGTCCCCGGTGATCTCAATGGTCGATGACATCAGTATCCAGGGCACCCTGTCGTAAAAGGTGTAGGTTATCGATATTTCGGCTTCAGGGTAGTGCTCCATCGTGCCGTTCCGCCGGGTCATGGTAAAGATATTTCCGACGGTGGAGGATTGTCTTTCCGGCGGGTCCCAGTCCGAAGCGTGAAGCCAGGGCCGGGGCGGGGCGTATATCCCCGGGTTCCAGTGCAGAGCGCCGTTTGTTTCGAGGTGGTGGTCAAAAGTGACGTCGACACCCATTTTTACATTTATTTCATCGATAGCCCCGCTTGTTTCCGCAAGGCGCACATTGTAGAACTGGTTCTCGAGAGTCAACCCGAGCCCTTGGCCTGAAACCGTCAGACCTTTTTTGTAATTCGGGGCATCAGCCCCCGGATTACCGTAAAAAGCAAGATACACACGTGATGAGTTTGCGGGCACATCCGCCAGAAATGCCACTTCACAGATCGTGGTAGGTTGATAACGCTCGTCAGGTCTTTCACAATCGTAATTGCTTTTTTCGTACACCTGTGACGGGGTTTCTGCTGTAATGCCCGATTCAGGGTCTATGGCGACTATCCTCAACTCTTTTGCGGGATCTGTAACTCTGTCGCTGTACAGGGCCAGCGTAACGTGAACAGGCTCGTTTATCCTTGAAAGACCGGCAGTCTCTTTGCAGACTATGCCGGCATAATATTTCCATGAAGGGTCCCAGTACCCTCCGTATGGGGGTGCGGTTATCTGATCTGCCCGGGAATAAGGCTGTTTTTTATCGGATGTTGTTCCTTTTATTTCAACATTTATGTCCTCATTGCGTTTCCAGTCGAAACGGATTATGATTTCGTTGAGACCCCCGCTTTTTACCTGCCGGGTTTTTTGAAATATATTATTATGATAAACATAGAAGTCCCTGACCGGTTTTCCATTTATCAGGGCTTTGTTGATGCGGCAGGGTTGCTTTTCATCAGAGATGAAATAAAGTTTTAAGTGATAGAAAGGGTGCTCCGGTGTAGGAAAAAGGCAGTTTACTCCCCTGATGTGATTGTTTTCCCCTGTTGAACCCATGCTTTCCCCCTTTCAGGGTCTATTATAAATAAAGCAAACCACATGTCAAGCAAAAACATTGCACTAAATTTTTTACCATGATAAATTTTAGTATTTATGAGCTCGGGAAATTATGGCAAAATTCCGGGTGCGATGTTAGAATATCGTATCTTTTTAATTATCGATCGAGATGTATGACCAAATCAAAGGTCCGGAGGCATTCTATGACAGCTAAAGGTTTTTCTGATGATCGGGATGAAATAGTCATGCAGGACATGGCATGGCCGGAGATCTCAAAGGCCATAGAGGGCGGTTTTAAAACCGTCATAATCATGCTGAGCTCGGTCGAGCAGCACGGGCCCCACCTGCCGCTAAACACTGATTCCATAATCGCCGATGAGCTGGCACAAAGGGTGGCACGCAGGCTGGGGCATACCCTGATCGCCCCTACCATCCGCCCGGGGTGCTCCGGCCATCACCTGTGCCTGCCCGGCACGATCTCGCTTCGCCCCCAGGTGCTTCTCGATATTCTGCGCGACTACTGCAGCTCTCTCGCGAGGCACGGGTTCAAAAAGATCATTCTCATTTCAAGCCACGGCGGAAATTTTTCTCCCCTAAAAACCTTTTCCCCCACGCTTGTCCGCGAGTTTTCCCGGCTTCAGATCATCCATTACGGGGACCTGAGCGGGTACATGGACCTGTGGGAAAAGGAGGTCATAAGGCTCGGCATAAAACCGGAGAAGGCAGGAGGGCACGCGTGCCTGGGTGAGACAAGCGAGATCCATCGACTGAAACCGGAAGCGGTAAGGGAACACAGGATCGAGCCCGGGTTTACAGGTCCGATAAAAGGGTTGCGCTCAAAGGTGTTCAGGGAAGGTGTCCAGGTAATCACTAAAAACGGTGTAATCGGCGACCCGAGGGGGTCAACTCCCGAGATCGGGGAAGCCCTTCTTGAAAAGATGTCAACCCATCTGGCAGAGTGGGTCAAACAGGAGGGGTAAAAGTAAATTGTGGTAAAATATTCAAACCAGGATTTAAAGATGTGAATAAAGCATCGCCAGAGTAATAACTCCCCCAATGTGTTTTTTACCCTGGCTTTCTGCCTGAATTAATACCCGGTCGAGGAGTCCGTCTTTCACTAGGTCCGGTATAGCAATCCGAACGGTCGCTCTGCTTATGTTGAACTGACGGCTAATCTCCATTTCAGGGGGAAGTTTCTGTGATTTTCCCCTGAGTTCATGTTTTATTATATCTATGAGATAATTTTTTACCTGTTTATAGATAGGAACCTTGCTGTTCTTATCGATGGTGCTTTCCATGAAATCAGTTTTCTCCACGATACGGTTGCTATAAATATATCTATAATACCACTTTACAGAACATGTTTACTTTGGATATAATTGTACACCATTTTTTTGATCAATGCATCTATTTTGAAAAAAGCATTGACAAGAAAAATTCTACCGGTATAATTGCCTGATAATGTATGTACATTTTTATACAATTCTTCGGAATTTCTGTCAATTTTTTTTTAATGATTGTTGATTTTACAAGTACAGGTGAGTTGAATAGCATTTTATTAAGAATTTTCTTGAATAAAATACCGTTAGGAGTTTAATTAAAACCTGTTTAAAAGAATCTGCACAGCACGGTTTCCACCTGTAATCGATTCTGATAATAAATAAAGCACGCGGTTTACTTTATTTAAGTTTTGTACCTTTGGTACAAATAATTTAAAGGATTAGTATAAAAAACTTGAAGGAGATTGAAAATGAAAAAATGCTTAATGTTTTTTGTTGTATGTCTCAGTATTGCTTCCTTTGCAATGCCGCTCTTCGCAACGGGGCAGAAGGAGGAGGAGGGAAAGCTAAAGTTCGCCTATGTGTCCAAAATGCTCACCCATCCGTGGTTTATTGAAGAGGAGAAGGGAATCAAGGCCCGGGTAGAAAAGCTCGGACTTGATTATGTCGGAGTTGATGCAAACCTCGATGATGAGGCTTTGATGCAGGCTGTGGACAATGTTATCGGACAGGGAGCGGATGCCCTGATGATTGTGGTGACACAGCAGTCGCTCGGTCCGGCTGTCGTGGACAAGGCACGTGAGGTGGGAATTCCTATTATTACAATCGACGATACCATAATGGACAGCGATGGCAACCCGATACCCCATGTCGGACTTCCGACGGTAGAGACGGGAATCATGGGAGGTCATGCCCTGGCAAAGCTGGCAAAAGAGCGCAACTTCTTTGCTCCGGGGAACGTGGTCAAGGTGATGCAGATAGACATGTCATTTCTCTCTGTTGTTCATGACCGGACCGTCGGCTACAAGCAGGCGCTTATGGAGGACCTTCCACTGAAGGATGAGGATTTCATCGTTCAGGACTCCAAAACCGGGATGTTCGAGGAAAATCTCCCCGTTGCGAGCGCGATTCTGAACGCTAATCCGGATGTGACCCACTGGATTGTTACCGGCATCAACGATGATGGCGCCATCGCTCCGTTGAGAATCTTCGAGGAGAACGGTTTTCCTCTCGAGAATGTGCTCGCCTGCGGTCTGGGTGGATACATCATGTCCTATGAAGAGTTTCAGAAGTCCCATAACAGCTACATCGTGACGAAGCTCCGCCCCTTTGCAGAAGGTGAAGCTGCGGTACAGATACTGTACGATTACATTACCGAGGGCAAAAAGATGCCGAAGGAGACCCTTGTTCCCGGTGTCATCGTTACAAAAGAAAACTACAAGGATTATGAGTTTACCTTCTAGCAAATAAACACTTTGTATGGGGGGCACGTTCCTTCCCATACTGTAATTGCAACAATGGGGAAGAACATATGAAGGTCGGTGTTATATTACAGGCATCGGAGATTAGCAAACATTTTGTCGGCGTTCAAGCCCTCGACAGAGTGCAGTTCGAGTTAAAGAGGGGTGAGGTGCACGCTCTTGTGGGTGAAAACGGCGCCGGTAAGTCGACACTCATCAAGATCATAGCAGGAATTTATCTTCGAGATGGGGGGCGAATTGTATTCGAAGACCGGGAGGTGGAGTTCAAGAATAACATCGAGGCTCGTTTGAGCGGCATCGGTATGGTGCCTCAGGAGATCCAGCTGGTGCCAAAACTGTCTGTTGCCGAAAACATCTTCATGGGATTGTACCCAAGGACGAAGTACGGATTTGTTCGTTGGAAAGAGCTGTATCGGAGAGCATACGATATCGCCAAAACGTTCAATATCGAAAATCTGATCGGATTACACGCTGAGAAGCTCGGGACAGGATACCGTCAATTGATAGAAATTTTAAAGGCGCTCGTATTCAATGCAAAGATCATTGCCTTTGATGAGCCGACGGCTGCCTTGTCAGAGGAGGAAACAAAAGAGCTTTTCGAGCTGATAGCTAAGTTAAAAAATGATGGCATCTCCATTATCTACGTGAGCCATCGCCTGGATGAAATATTTCAAATAGCTGACAGGGTTACGGTGTATAAAGACGGAATGTTTGTGGGTACCCACAAGATAAAGGATGTGACGAAGGATATGGTTGTTTCGATGATGGTTGGCAGGGAGTTAAATTTATATGGAGAGGACAACCGAACAAAAGGAAGAACAGACAAGGTTGTATTTGAGGTAAGAGGTCTCAAAAGAGAAAACTCGATAAACGATGTGAGCTTCCAGCTCTGCAGGGGTGAAATTCTTGGTCTTTTTGGAATGGTCGGGTCGGGAAGAACGGAAACGATGATGTCGGTATTTGGTGTTGATCCCCTCGATGAGGGAGAAATTTTCATTGCAGGGGAGAAGGTGTCGATCAAATCACCCATAGATGCGGTGAAGCTGGGAATAGGCCTCGTACCGGAAAATCGCATCAAACAGGGTGTCATACTGAGGGCCTCGGTCCGGAACAACGTTACACTTCCATTTGTTCGGAAACTCACAAAGTACGGAGCGATAAACGCGAAAAAAGAACTCGATATCGTTCGTAAATATATGGATTATCTGAACATAAAGGCCCGATCCGAGAGTGATCTGGTAAATACCCTGAGCGGCGGAAATCAGCAGAAAGTTGCAATTGCGAAATGGCTCGCATCCAAGTCAGACATCATCATATTCGATGAGCCGACCCATGGTATCGATGTGGGGGCGAAAGCTGAGATTTATCAGCTTCTTCGGGAGCTTTCCGACGAGGGTAAGAGTATTATTATGATATCGTCTGAGCTTACCGAGGTTTTGAACGTCTGTGATCGAATACTGGTTTTCCGGGATGGCAGGATTGCCCATGAATTCAAGGAGAACAGGGATTTAACTGAAGAAGAAGTCGTCCAGTACGCTCTCGGCTGATCCGATAGAATCGGTATCGAGAGTAAGGTTTTATATACCCTTTAGAGGATTTGTAAAAATGGCAGTTGAGAAGATGAGAGCGGGGAGGTTTAGATACTACTTCAACCAGACAAGAATGCTCATCGTGCTGATCGTCATTGTCGCAATTTTTTCGATTCTATCACCCTACTTCCTGAAAGTGAGAAATCTCTATGCAATAGGCCTTACCATATCGGTCATTGGAATCGTCTGTATCGGGCAGTCCCTGGTTTTGCTGACTTCCGGATTCGATCTGTCGGTAGGATCGATAGCCGGTTTTGCTGGTATGGTCGTTGCTTTTTTAACAAAACGTTATGAAAATTACTGGGCCATGTTTTTCATTGGGCTGGCAATCGGCGGGGCGATCGGTGCCATAAACGGCCTGCTCATAACAAAGGCCGGGATCAATCCATTGATAACCACACTTAGTATGCTATCGATATTCCAGGGCGCCACATTCCTCGTGTCAAAGGGGTTCGCCGTTGCGGTAAATCTCGAGAGTTTTCGTATTCTGGGAACAACACGGGTTTTCGGGACCCCTCTTCCGATTGTCATTCTCATCGTCCTTTATGTAGTTTTTTTCATTATTTTGAAATATACCGTTTTTGGCCGTTATGTATACAGTATAGGGGGGAATGCAGAGGCGGCAAAGCTCTCTGGAATAAATGTGGATAGGATGAGGATTCTCATCTACACTCTGAGCGGGATGCTCTCCGCTTTCGGTGGCATAATTCTCGCATCCCGCCTCGGTGCAGCTCAGACGACTGCAGGCAGTCAGTATCCTTTGAACTCGATTGCTGCATGTGTTCTCGGTGGCATATCGATCGCCGGTGGCGAAGGCGTCATCTTTGGAAGCCTTATCGGTGTTGCTATCATCGGGGTTCTGCAATCCGGACTCATCATGGTCAATATGCCCTCGTATTATCAGTGGATTGCTACAGGACTGGTCCTGCTAATCGCCGTGTATGTCGATACAATGAAAAAGTCATAGTATTTCACGGACCCTCTCTCGAGGAAACGATTGGTACGGTGATATATTTACATCGCACGTGTATGTATGGGAACTCGATTAAAGCAGCGTAAATCTGGATGGTAGCGGCCAGGTGGAGATGTAAACATGACGAAACAGGAACGTCTTTTGAATGCACTGAACTGGGAGCCGTGACATGACCGGCAGAGAAAGATTTTTAAAAGTTTTCAGCGGTGAGAGTATCGGCAGGGTCTCTGTAACATTATTCATAGCGGACCAGTGGCATTTTTTAAACCAGATATACCCGGATGTGGGCTCTCAGGATTTTGAGACCCTGCAGTTAAAGGTCGTGGAATTACAAAAACAGCTATAAAAAGATTAAGCTATACTTCAATTCGATATGTATCAACTTAAGTTGTAATCATATGTAAGCGCATGACAGCCGATTTATTTAGTTAATTCATTATAGGATAATAAATTAAATTGTCACAGAGTATGGCATGGTAATTGCTTTTAATAGGATATGGAGAAAAGGTTATCTTCAATTTCCTGAAGGGGGAAACTTACAAGTAATTCAATGCCCGTTCAGCTAAACCAGCACTGGAAACAGTAGAAACTTGAATTGATCTTGAAGAATAAATTTTCCAATTCTGATGTGGAATTTATGAAGACCGAATATCCCGGCCATGCGATAGCTATTGCCCGTAAAGCAACCAGGGAGAAGGTCGATACCATTGTGGCAGTTTAATGTGTGATTCTACAGGAGGCGACTGGTCCGTCAATGAAGTACTCAATGGTATCATGGGCTCTGACGTAGCCATAGGAATTATTCCTACAGGGACAGCCAATGACCTGGCATCCTATTATCGATTGCCCTGCAATATTGAAAAGGCCTGCGATATTATTCTCAAGCGACGAATTCACCGCGCTGACCTCATATTGGTGAATAATAGGTATTTTATCACAGCAGGAGGATTGGGTTTTTCCAGCGAGGTGGCTAATATCGTCAATACGATTAAAAACCAGCCGTTCCTGGGGAAAAATTTTGTAATCTCGCCGGATGCAGTTAATGACGACGGCATATTTAATGTCTGTTTGATTAAAAATTCTAAAACTCGAGCAGGTAAACTCTCGATTTTGATAAAAGTGCTGACTGGCAGGCATATATATTTTCCGTCCGTAAAGATGTGACAAGACTAATTTCCGATGGTACACGCATGTTCATCAACGGAAGTACTGGAATAATCTAAGATGGCAAGGATTGTTCCGCATCTTTTTTGGGAAGTTTCTATTGGGGCGTCTGGGACGAGATAACGGCTATTTTCGATATGTGATGGTGAAAAATATCGCAGAAGAAATCTTGAATTCGACGCAGCATGGGTTGACAGAAGTTCCGATACGATACGGTTTATCTGCTGGCGAAGTGATGCGAGGAGTTTGCCTAAAGGTATTGGAATTGCTGATTGGACAGAAGTTAAAATAGAGCATCAGGGTAATAATTATGGTCAAGTTGATGAGAAGACGTATTATGCGTGGGAGAGGAAAGCTGAGTTTCGGGAGATATGGATAAGTAAAGGCAAACAGGCCTCACCGGCTCTATCGAATGATTTTGGAACCTCTCTTGAGGATCTGGTACGCCACATGACCCGCAGGTGGGGTGCGCAAGAGAATATGTTCAAAGTGCTAAAGGATCATGGGATTGATAGAAT
>DRHN01000051.1 GCA_011049595.1 Spirochaetota bacterium
AACTTAAACCCGGTGTCGGTCCCTATGACCCTGAAAATATGCTGATGTTCATGAACGGTCCCTTCACAGGCACTTTGGTGCCTACATCGGGCAGGGGCTCGGTGTGCGGGGTTTCACCCCGTATTTATCCCACACCCTGGTTTACTTACGGGACGATGGGCGGAGACTGGGCAGCTGAATTAAAATATGCCGGATTTGATGGAGTAGTTGTCAGAGGCAATTCAGAAAAACCGGTCTACCTGTGGATAAATGATGGGAAAGCCGAAATAATCGATGCTGGAAAAATAACAGGATTTGACACATTTGTTACTCAACAGTACCTGAAAGAAAAACATGGCGGCCAGACACAGGTTGCCTGTATCGGCCCTGCGGGTGAAAACCGGGTTTTATGGTCCACAATACAGCACAGGCTGTCCAACGCGATCGGAGATGCAGGCCTGGGTGCTGTTATGGGAGCAAAAAAACTGAAAGCCCTTGCCATCAGGGGAACCGGAGGTGTGAAAATTGCCAGACCTGCGGAGTTTATAAAAATTTGTCAACAAATTTCAGAAATGATAAAGGGCGGCAACACCACGTCTCCCTATCCCACAAATTCTCCTTACCGGAGCCCGGTCGGGCCGGGAAATCAGCAGTGCAGTCACGGCTGTCCGTTGGGATGCGGCAGATTGCACAAAAATATACCGGCCGGAATATCCGTGGGCAGCGGCACAAGGAACATGATGTCACACTGCGAGGATTACGTGTTTATTCACGGAGAGGAAACAACAAATTACCCGACAGAAGATATTAAAGATATATACGATGGTGACATGTATACCAGGGAGACAAAAGCCTTTGGTGAAAGCATTGGGACCGAGCTTCAGGTGCTGTGCGAAGGTCTGGGTTTAACAAGCGCCTTTCCGATAAACTATTACCCCTGGTTCTGGGTGTGTATTGAAAACGGCGTTACCGATATCAAAGGTTTCAAATTAGAGCCGGACGAGCCGAAGTTCTGGCTCGATTTTATGAAAAAGGTGGCATACAGAGAAGATGATATCGGCGAACTGTTTGCCGATGACATAATAAGGGCGGCGGACCGGCTTGACCTCCCGCCAGTGGTAAAAAAAGCGGCTTTTTTTCAATTCCCGATATGGGGGCAGCCCTCGCACCGCCAGGGCAGGGCTTATGAGTCTCAGCCGGATCCTATTTGGATCAATACTATGCTGCACTGGATCATTGATTCAAGAGACCCGATGGCCTGCCATCATCAATCATCGTTTGTTGTCGGCTGGTTCCCTCGACACCATGAAGGCAAATGCGGTTCACCTGACGCAAATATGGGAAAGTTGAAGAAAAGCTATAAAAAAGCTTTTGGCACATCAGAGGGGATAGAGCCCGGTTTTGAAAACATAGATGCCAAAACCAAATTAGCAATGTGGCAGGACAACCGGGCTCAAACAAAAGACTCATTGCTGATATGTGATTGGCCCTTCCCGGCGATACTGCATTCCTTTCCGACCCGGGAAGAATATCTTGCAGCGGAAGACTACTACGGTGACATAGACGCTGAAGCTAAAATGCTCGCTCCGCTGACCGGGCTGGATATCGATACAGCTTTTATTGATAAAGCCGGTGAAAGGATCCGGAACCTCGACAGGGCCATACACATAAGAAATTATAACAGGGACAGGAAGATCGACTCTACCGGTGAATGGTACTATGAATATCCGGAGAAATCCGACGGCACAAAGCTGAATATGAAGATATTCGATGCTGTGCTGGACAGCTACTACGATAAAAGAGGCTGGGATAAAGCTAGCGGTCGGCCCACGAGAAAGAAGCTCGAGGAGCTCGGGTTGAAAGATGTAGCCGATGAGCTGGAAAAATTAGGCAAACTGCCGATTTAAGTCAGGCACTCTCACAACAACTTTACAGCGAGTTGTCACCGACATAGTATCCGTATTCACGCGCATTTTTGTTGTTCCTTTTTTCCCATCCGATCGTAGAGCTTTTTGAAGGCCCGTAATCGTGGCCCGGCCAGACTACCGTATCGTCGGGAAGGGTCATCAGCTCTCTGATAGACCGGGCAAGCGCGGGCCTGTCGCCCCCGGGAAGATCGGTGCGGCCGCTTGTCCCGACAAAAAGGGTGTCGCCGGTGAACAGATGACCTTCGGCGTACAGGCATATCCCGTCGGGAGAGTGGCCTGGAGTGTGAAATATTTTAAGTTCAATCTCCCCGGCATAAATGACTTTTTCCTGGTCGATCTGTCTGTCTTCGCGTTTGATAATTTGGGCGCCGGTGATCCTGCTTAAGCGGGAGTTCCCTGTGGTGTGATCGAAATGGCTGTGGGTGTTGACAATATATTTGATCCTGAGGCCGGATCTTTTTGCTTCATCCGCTATTTGTTTGGCATTACCGCCCGGGTCGACAACTGTGGCCTTTTTGGTCTTTTCACAGCCTATTATGTAGGCGAAAACATCCATGAGTCCCACCTCTAATTGTTTTACTATCACATAGATCTCCTTTCCTTTTGTGTAAAAAAAAACCTCAATAAACAGGGATTTCGGCAGCTTCAAAGAACGCGTCTATATTATCCCAGGGTGTCTCGGCGCCCAGAACATGGGCCGGTGATAAAATAAAACCTCCGCCTGTGCCGAGAGTTTTTATCCTCCGGGTGACTTCGGCACGTACATCTTCAGGAGTGCCGAAAGGCATTGTGTTCTGGACACTGACCGAACCCCAGAAAGACAATCTGTCTCCATATTTCTTTTTTATTATTGATAGATCCAGGCAGTCAGGTTGCAGAGGGTTTAATATATCGATATTTGTGTCGATTAATTCCGGAATCAGATCCATGATGTTTCCGCAGGAGTGATAAAATACGTGAATACCGGGGTCAATATTTTTTACCGTGCTGACCATTGATGTCAAACGTGGCTTGAAAAAGGTTTTCCAGGTATCGATGCTTATCATCAGACCCCTCTGTGTGGCAACATCATCCCCGGCCATTATAATGTCTGCGCCTGTTTTTGCAAAAGCCTCAGCGAGTTTTTTCTGATAATAGGATGCTATGTCGAAAAAATAGTGTGCTGTTTCAGGGCAGTTGATCATATCAACCATAAGAGTGTCCATGCCGCGGAGGAACCAGGATTGCTCAAACACACTGCCCGCCAGTGCCGCGACCGCGAAACCGTTTTTGTGAAACTTGTCGACCTTCTCCTTTAGACCGTCGAACCGATAAGCCTGGTCCAGGTCGGGCAGGGGAAATTTTTTGATGGTCCCTAGGTCCTTTGCCGCTTTGAGCGGTGAATGGATGCGGGCGAAGTGAAAATAGCTTCCTTTTTTCCAGCGGACCCCCCATTCGTCGATCTCGCCGCTGTTAACCGCTTCATCCGCGTTTTTACCGTACCAGGGGGCAAACCGATCTATAGTGAGTCTTGTCGGGTTCGGCATGAGCCCGGTGAGGTCCATTTTAAAATAATCACGCGGGGGTAAAGGAGCGCATTTTTTATTGAGCAGATGTTCGATTGCAGGCACATAGCCTATGACTTCGCCGTACAGCAATCGAGGGACACGGTCGGTCTCGCGGTGATCGAGCGCTGCTTTAACTCTCTCTCTTCCTGTCATGTTGACCCTCTTTTTATAAAACCCCTATTTATGTTGTCTTTGTGCACCAGTGACATATCGGTTTCAATGATGCCGGGGCTGATCTCGATCACAGGTATGTCGAACTCACACAGCCGGTGGGCGTACAGTTTTGCCGCCATGCCGAGTGCTGCTTTAGTCATACAGTACTCGCCGCCGCCGGGGTTGCTTATGTACCCCTGGACCGAAGTGATGAAAGCGATGCGCCCCTTATTGATCACCCCCTGTTTTTTCCATTTTATCATACGTTTGGCCATCTGCTGAGTGAGAAAATAAGGGCCCTGGAGATTGATAGAGAACGCATGGAGAAACCGCTGCTCGCTCGATTCAAGAATATCCAGCGCCCGAACTCCTTCTCAACAAAGGAGACCATGGCTTCCCGGTCAGCCGAAGAGGATACGTCCGCGCGGAAAACCTCCGCTATTCCGCCTCATCCTTTATGAGGTTTTTTACATGGTAAGCACCCCTGCTCTGCACCGACGGGTCGGCTGTGACACCGTTTATGACAAGGGCAAAACCCTCCCTTGCCAGCCGGAACGCAATACCCATGCCGATGCCCCTGGATGACCCGGTAACAAGAGCAACAGGTTTTTTAGAAACTGTCATAGGTCCCTCTCCCCTCCCTTTTGTCATCAGGCTGTAAGTAAATTATTCATTTTATTGGATAATAGTCCAGATTATTTTTTTGCCCAAATAATTAATAAGCGACGATAAGATTGAAATATTAAAATTGAAAAAATCAATAGGGAAATATTATAGCCTATTCACATAGATGACATTATTGTATACTTAAATAGTTTTTAATGACTACTCCTGTCGCGGCTGTGTCAGGCATGCCTGAAGCAGACACCGGGAACTAATTAGTCGCGGTGAAACGGCTCAATTGAGTGAGATCGATATTAGATGTGATATAAAGGAGGGAAAGAATGAAAAAGATTAGATCGTTTTTCTATTTTTTCTGTGTGGTAATTTTTGTAATCACTACAGTTGCCACCGCAATGGCAAAAGACCCGAAACAGTCCGTGAATAAAATGGGGTATAATGAAATTACAAAATCAAAAATTACCCTGGCGTGGAAAGTTGAGGGTCAGAATTTAAAGGTTATACTGACAGCACCGACGAAAGGTTGGGTTGCTGTCGCTTTCGACCCATCGAGAATGATGAAGGATGCCAATTTTATAATTGGATACGTTGACGGTGATGAGGTCGTTGTGCGTGATGACTTCGGCACTTACTTTACCGCCCATGCCCCCGATGATTCCCTCGGGGGAAGCACTGATGTGAAGGTCGTTGAAGGCAGTGAAGTCAAAAAGAAAACGATGATTTCATTTGTAATTCCTCTCAACTCGGGTGATGAATACGACAAAGTTCTCGAGGAAGGAGTAACATACCTTGTTTTAATTGCCTACAGTGATAAAGATGATTTTACGGTCAGGCACAAAAAACGGGTAAAAGTTAAGATAACCCTGTAAACCTACGATTTTTTTGAAAACCGCGAACATAATTTTTTAAAAATTAAAAACATTTAAAAATTCTAAGTAAGAAAATCTCCGCTTAAGTAGTCTGAACTATTGTGAGGGAAAGAGATTCCTGATAAATAAAAAAAAGCGGAGGTATTAAAAATGAACAAATCTTCTAAATTACTCACAAAAGTATTTTTTTTAACTCTTGTTTTGGGGTTTTCAGCAAGCATAGGGCTGTTTGCCGTAACCGGGAAAGATTATAAGACCATCGAGGGGAGGCACCGCCCGATCTGGAAGCTCGAGGCATCCAATCCTCTTCTTATAGGCGGATACGGTGATAATTTTAATTATGATGGTTCTAAAGTTGTTCCCCTTATGGGAAATGCTGTTGTTAAGATCAATGCCAGAAGAGACATTGGTGAAATAGTAGTGACGTTAAAAGGAACGATCAACCCGGAAAAGGGAAAGACCTTCAGCGGTGACATCAAGATCATTTTCAGGGAATTTGCCGAAGGGCCGGCCTTCTGGGAGGGCGGCATTGCCGATTTTGTATGGCTGCACGGTGATACAAAGCAGGGCCCGCCGGTCATGCCGAAAGTCCGGACATTTCTCGCTTCCTGGGGACCGGCTGATGTTTATATCAATGATGAGCTTGTCTATAAGGGGCTTGACGGGCACATGATGTACACAGAGCGTTCCAGGGACAAAGAAACCTTCGCGATCTACAACAAGGACGGAAACGGTTTCTTCAGCCCGATGGATCCGGCAAATTTTTCGATCGCCGCCCCGGATGAGAAAGAATTACACTTTGTCGTTCATTCGAATGATGAAGACAGCGGGAATTTCCCGCCCAACAAGGTGTGGATCCATTTGAACTTTGTTGATGTGGTTGAAGCGAAATAGTTGATCCATCCCCTGAATAAACAAAAAGGCCCGGGCAAATGGCTTTGCCCGGGCCTTTTTTAATAGAAATAAATTGAACTCATCTGTTTTTGATAAAAAAAACCGTATATAACACTGTCCCTTATTTTACAGTTATTCTACGATTAACCAAATTCGTGAAAATCCATGGAAACATTTTTTCTGCGGATATTAAAAGCTCATTATTTATACACATTAACAAAAACTATTATATATAATGAAGCCTTAGAAATCTTAAATACAAGGTTAGTAAATGCTTTTGATTTGACTGTTGAGGAAATATTAAGAGAAATACCGCAAATAAAACCAATAAAAGGTACGGTCTTTTATTTGTATATATTCTCGTAGGGCTTCATTAATGTTGGTTTGATAGTTTCCTCCTCCTTGGTTATGTGCTTGTTCCCGAAACCAATTTAAGATGTTAGGATCAACACGAATGGTAATTCGTGTTTTATCCGGAGAAGGTTTAACAACAGGCCCTTGTGTTGCTTTTGTAAAATCATATTCTTCTTTTCTCATACATGCTCCTCTCTGCTTTTGTGGCAGGTCCGGCTGATATTATGCGGATATCTTCATCACGATATGTATAGACAACAACTACAACATGACCTAAGAAATCTAAACCTATAGTCATGAAACGTTGTTCGCCCCTAACTATTTGTTCCTTAATCGTCAAAGATCATTCATCTTCGAAAACACCAACGGGATCTGCAAAATCAACCCCTTGCTTTTTATAATTAATTTCAGCTTTTTTTGGATCCCATTGGTAGTCCGCAAT
>DRHN01000052.1 GCA_011049595.1 Spirochaetota bacterium
GGGATAAAAATAAAAAAAATAGCAGATGGTACTATCGTCTTGCTAATGATCCTAAACGAATACATCATTCAACCGGAAAAACAACAAAATGGGAGGCTGAGCAATTTGTAGAAAAACTGCTTGAATTGAAAATAACACAAAAACCGGTTGCTTTAGAAGAATACACTAAAGACTTTTTCGTATGGGGTAAATACAAGTGGACCCAAAGGAGAAAAGCTCAAGGTCATGCTGCTATAGAAGGCATGTCACAAATGAAGCGGGGACACAATTAACAAACCATATTATTCCCGCTTTTGGTACATTAAAACTAACTGAAATCAATCCTGTCCAGGTTGAAAATTGGCTGTTGAATATACTTCATTAAAATATGTATTTAAAAACGCGAAGGTGTGCATTTGTTCAGTTTCGAGACTGCAGGGGGCTGCTGCCAGCCTCTTTTAAATCGTTAAACGCTTTTAAGATCCAGCACTTCACGGACCTTTTTCGCGAGGACCTGCGGTGTAAACGGTTTCTGCAGAAAATTCACTCCCTCCTCCAGCACTCCGTGCTTGCCAATAGCATCGCCCGTGTAACCTGATATATACAGCACAGGCAGCCCCAGGTGCTCCCCGTCCAGTCGTTCCACAAGTTCTTTCCCGCTCATGTCAGGCATGATGACATCCGTGATAAGCAGATGTATCGGCATCTCATTATTCTTTTTACAATAATTGATGGCTTTTTTCCCATTTTCGGCCTTTTTTACATTGTAGCCAAAGTTCTCAAGGCTTTCGTATATCAGGTTTCGCACCATTTCCTCATCTTCCACCAGGAGGATGGTTTCATTCCCCTTCAGGGATTTACTTTCCTCGAAAACATCCTCTGTATCTTTTTCAACCTTATCAACTCGAGGAAAATAAACCCTGAACACCGTTCCTTTTTTCAAGTCACTGTCAACAAATATTTGGCCCTCGCTCTGCCTGACTATCCCGTACACGGTCGACAACCCCAGGCCGGTGCCCTTGCCTTTTTCCCTGGTCGTGAAAAAGGGATCAAATATCTGTTTAATTGTGTCTTTATCCATCCCGTGGCCGGTATCGCTGACCGCAAACATTACATACCTGCCTGGGGTCAAATCAGCATGATCTTTTGCGTTCTCCTCATCAATATATACATTTTTCGTCTCTAATTTCAGCTTGCCTCCATTCGGCATAGCGTCACGGGCATTAACCCCCAGGTTGACAACGACCTGCTCGATCTGACCGGGGTCAGCTTTTATCATCCCGATCTCCGGATCCAGTTTAGATGTCAGGTAAATATCCTCACCTATCAGCCTGAGAAGCATTTTCTGGATATCATTGATCAAACTGTTTATATTCAGTACTTTCGGTTCCAGCATCTGTTTGCGGCTGAACGCGAGGAGCTGATGCGTCAATGCCGCAGCCCGCTCTGCCGCCTTTTTTATCTCGCCTATATATTTTTTCTGGACTTTATCCAGCCCCGGGTCTGTAACAAGAAAATCAGAGTAGCCCAGTATTGCCGTCAACAAATTGTTAAAATCGTGGGCCACGCCTCCGGCAAGCTGCCCGACTGCCTCCATTTTCTGTGACTGTCGAACCTGTTCCTCTAAATTTTGTTTTTCTTTTTCTGCTTTCTTACGTTGAGTGATATCACGACCAATTACTTCAAACAAAGTATCTCCGGAAATTTCCATCGTCTTCCCTAACACCGATACAGGAATTCTTGAGCCATCTTTACCTACCCATAAAGTTTCAACATTAAACCAGCCTCTCTCCTCTACCTGTGACGTCCGGTCATTAATAGTATCTTCTAATACTTCCGGAGCAATAATTTTTACCTCGCCAAGCTCTTTAATTTCTTTTTTTGAATAACCGGTTATTCGAGGCATCGCCAGATTTACGTCTAAGATCTCACCGTCTGCTCGAGCAAGCATAATAGCATCGGCTGATAATTCAAATAACGTCCTGTATTTAGCTTCACTTTCCAGCAGCGCTTTTTCCGCTTCGTCGCGCTCCTTCATCTCTTTGATTAATTTTTTATTTGTTTTACTTATTTCACCGGTGCGCTCATCCACGAGCTGTTCAAGGTGATCACGGTGCTTTTTTAATTCATTTTCAACACGCTTACGCTCTGTTATTTCTGTCTCCAGTTCTTTATTTGATGATAAAAGCTCAGATGTCCTTTTTCTTACCTGGAATCTTGAAAAAACGATCATCCCCGACAGCAGAAGTGAAAAACCTGCCAGGGATCCAATAACCCACTTTAACCAATCTGGAAATTTAAAGGGCTCATATTTTCCAAACCATCGATCCAACGATCTATAATAAACAGACCCGTGGTCCTGTTTTAACAGCTTCATGTTTTTGTCGATCGCCGCCCTTATCTCAGCGTTTCTCCCTTTCGTTGTTGCGAAAAAAAGTTCAATAGGGCTATAAATTATCGAGGTTTTTTCAACCTCATACGCACTCTCAAATTTCAATCCATTCACCCTGTTGACCAATCCTGCTGTTACTTCACCTGCTTGTGTGACTCGAAAAACATCAATGTAATCATCCACTTCTATTACTTCACTCTCAATATCGAAGCTGTCAAGCAGTTCAACAAATTTTCTGGTGAGAATGTTGCCCCTTACACCTGCCACTTTCTTCCCTTCAAGATCGACGATAGATTCTATTTTAGATCCCGGATAAGCGTATACACGCCCCCAGTTGTTGAAAACAGGCTCGGAAGTAAAATCAAAGATCAAGTCCCTTTCTTTTGTGTAGGCTACGGACATCAGAATGTCGATCTCACCCCGTTCCAGCCTCCCGAGGCACTCTTTCCATGTCCCCTGCACGTACTGGATCGTCCACCCCTCCTCATCGGCGATATGCTCAATGATGTCAATAAATATGCCTGAAGGTTTTCCGTTATCGGCCGTGAAAACAAGAGGCGGGTTTTTTGAGAGACTTACTTTAACAATGACGGGTTCTGCAAATGCGGATGAAAACAACAGGAGACAAAATAAAAACGTTAATATCCAAATTTGATGCATCCTTTTAACGGGCAGGGGCAGCATGTTATACTCTCATTTAAAAAAAGGAGATTGAATACAATAACGGTCTTCAATTTTTTCAGGTCTATTGTTTTAAACAAAATTACATACATAAATTATATAAACAAATCCGATAGTTTTCCATTATTTCGAACTGTTAAAAAAAAATACTTACAAATTATTTTTTATCCGTAAAGGAAATGGTCCGTCAGCCGGGAAAAGAACATGATATATCTCGCCGCAGGGACATCCCTGAGAAAAAACCGGTACTGCAAAATGCCCTCCTTGACAATATGTGCCGACAACAGTATTTTATTTTTCCGATCCGGAGAGGACTATGGCCAGGAAAATTTTGTTTGTCGGGTATGTGCCGAAAAATCTCGAGGTAAAAAACAGCATCGGGGCTAAATGGGAACGGATGCTCAAAAAGCTCGATCTGGTCTCCCTTGTAAAGGACAAGCACATCGCGATAAAGATGCACCTCGGCGGTGAGTTCGGATTTACCACTATTCATCCTTTTTTTACCCGCGGGCTGGTCCAGGCGGTCATCAAAGCAGGCGCCAAAGAAGTTTTTGTGACCGACACACACGAAGCTGTCCAAAGCGCGGTCGACCGCGGCTACACAAGAAAGGTTGTCGGCTGCCCTATAGTTTCAATTGCAGGGACCGGTGAAAATTTTTTCTACACAAAACCTATCAAACCTCCCTTTTTCAAATTAAAAGAAGTCCGGATGGCAGGTGAAATAGCCGACGCCGAGGCCCTTATTGATTTTTCCCACGTCAAGGTACCGGTAACGTTCTTTTTATAAATCTCCTGTTGAACATCACTATTTTGTGCGACTGCCGGGGCAGGACAACCCCGGCGCTTGTGCCTGATATCGGGATCCTCGCGGGCACGGATATTGTTGCCATCGAACGGGCAACACTCGACCTCATACGGACGGAATACCTTATCGCAAAAAAATATTCCCCGGAGCTTTGAGATCGGGGAAAAGGACCACCTGTACGAGCGTGTTCACGGGAAGGACCCTTTTGCTGTTCTTGATTATCTTGCAGAGCTTGGTCATAAATCTGAAGAGCCCGAGTTTTTGGAAGTGCGGTGATCTTAAACATGATTTCAAATTTATAGCTCCGATGATATTATATTTTACTTTCGGACCTTACTGTGTTATACTTTCAAGTGTCCGAAACTTTATATAAGCGGGAATAGCTCAGTGGTAGAGCGCCACCTTGCCAAGGTGGATGTCGCGGGTTCAAGTCCCGTTTCCCGCTCATTTTCTTCTTTATGCAAGTATAAGTATTTCGTAAGAGAATATTTACCCTGATTTGTATTAGCCGCCCTTGCCTATTAAATCTTTATTTTTCTCAGTATATTTGTTATCTTTTAACACATAAAAGACTGCCATCATTCGGAAGGTGCTCTCATGGTATTACAAAAAGAAATCAAAAAGGAACCAAACGCAAAAATATCAGTACAGGTCACAGTGGATAAGTCATCGGTCAATGAGGCAAAAGAGAGTATAATCCAGGATTTTGAGAAAAGCGTTAAAATACCGGGATTCCGCAAAGGCAAAGTCCCCAGAAATATGGTACTTGCCCGTTTTTCCAAAAACATAAAGGACAAGACCATAAGCAGGGTCATGGAGGGCTCTCTCCGGCAGATTCTACAAGAGGATAAATACCAGCCGGTATCAGAACCTGTTGTCACGGAAATGGGTGAGCTGGCCAAGGATGAGGATTTTTCGTTCAAAGCCGTATTCGATGTGATGCCCGAAGTAAAATTAGGTGAATATAAAGGCATCGAATCGGAAAAATACGTGTACAGGGTAACCGCTAAAAAAGCTGATGAAGAGCTAAACGCCCTGCGTGACCGTTTCGCGACCCTGCTGAGCGTGGATAAAAAGGCGGATATTGGCGATTATCTTGTTTTGGACCATGAGGAGATAACCGGCACAGGCAAGAGAATAAATAAAAAGTCGGAGCAGACGGTCCTTCTTGACAGCGAAACCGATAGTTTCGCAAAACAGCTTGTAGGACTTGGAAAGGGTGATGAAAAAGAGATAAACTTTGACATCAGGTACGACGAAAAGGGCGAAGAGAAAACCATGACATTACCTCTGCACGTGTCGGTCAAAGATGTTAAAAAAAAGGAATTACCTGTTCTGGATGATGATTTCGCAAAGGACATAAGCGATGTCGACTCTGTCGAAGAATTAAAGAACAATATAAAAGAACAGCTGGAAAAAGACGCCAGGCTCCGCTCCGAAGAGCGGACCCGGGAGGAGCTTGTAAAAAAGGTCATCGAAAAGACCGATTTCGAACTTCCGGAGACCATGGTAAACAACGAAACAGACCGTATTCTTTCGGAAATAGCACCCATGCACCGCATGGACCTGAAAAAGATGCAGGAAAATGAAGCAAGCTACTTGGAATACAAAAAAAACCTTAGGCCCAGGGCCATAAATAATCTCAAGTACAAGCTGGTGCTTGAGGAGATAGCGCGAAAAGAGAAAATAGAAATAAAAGATGAAGAGGTGGATGAAGAAGTAAAAAAATATGCCGAAAACGGCAAAAAAGATTTCCAGACCCTAAAAAACACCATGGTAGAGAACAAAACAATAGAAAACCTTAAATATAGATTAAAGCTGCGTAAAGTGCAGGATATGCTTTATAAAAACGCGAAACTGGAAAAAACTAAGAACCTTAATTTCGGTGATAAGGAGGGGAAGGAATAATGGCACTCGTACCTATGGTTGTTGAGCAGACAAGCCGCGGTGAGCGGGCTTATGATATATATTCAAGGCTTTTGAAAGACCGGATAATATTTATCGACTCGGAAATAAACGACGTTACGGCAAATCTCATAATAGCGCAGCTCCTGTTTCTTGAAGGGGAAGACCCTGACCGGGATATCTTTCTGTACATAAACAGTCCGGGCGGGTACATTACCGCGGGTCTTGCGGTCTATGACACAATGCAGTATGTGAGATCCGATGTTTCCACCATCTGTATAGGCCAGGCTGCCAGCATGGCTGCCGTGCTTCTCTGCGCGGGGACAAAGAAAAAGAGGTATGCCCTGCCCAACGCGAGGCTTATGATACATCAGCCCCTTGGCGGGGCCCAGGGGCAGGCAACGGACATTGAAATTGCAGCTAAAGAGATCGGAAGATACAGGGAGCTGATAGAGGGCATCCTTGTAAAGCAAACCGGGCAGAGTGCTGAAAGGATTCACCGGGACGCGGACAGGGATTTCTTCATGGCGGCAAAGGATGCCGTTGAGTACGGGCTTGTGGACGAGGTCCTTGCAAGGCACAAGGTAGGCGACAAGTAAAACGGTGACAGGGCAGCCGGTAATTGGCCGGACATCCTGAAATAAATATTTGCCTAAAAAATGATTATGTGGTATAAAAAGTTCCAGGAAAGGAAAACAAAGCGAATAAAATAATACTTAATCTTGTTAATATTAATTACCGTTGTATAATTACAGTAAGGCCTGTATAAAAAAAAATTCTTTTTTCAGACGGGTTGAGACTGTCAGATAAAAATATTTCAGGAAAAGAAAATGGCCAAATATCCGGAAATGGAAAAAAAGGTCTGTTCCTTTTGCTCCAAAGACCAGAGTAAAGTCAGAAAAATGGTTGCCGGGCCGGGCGGCGTTTTTATATGTGACGAATGTGTAGAGCTCTGCGGCGACATCATGTTTGGGGAAGAGGATGCTGTTCCAAAACTCAGTCTTGAAAATCTCCCGAAACCCGTTAAAATAAATGATTTCTTAAACCAGTACGTTGTAGGTCAGACCTATGCCAAGAGGATCCTTTCGGTTGCGGTCTACAATCATTACAGGCGTATCAACTATTTGAGCAACAGACAGCATGAGGATGTGGACCTCGAAAAAAGCAATATTTTATTGATAGGCCCTTCAGGCAGCGGTAAAACCCTCCTCGCGCAGACGCTCGCGCGTAAACTAAACGTACCGTTCACTATTGCCGATGCCACAACTCTGACAGAAGCCGGCTACGTTGGTGAAGATGTTGAAAACATACTTCTCAAGCTCATTCAGAATGCGGGTGACGATATTGAAAAAGCCGAGCTCGGAATAATCTATATCGACGAGATCGACAAAATCTCAAAAAAGAGTGAAAACCCATCGATAACACGCGACGTATCGGGCGAAGGTGTTCAGCAGGCGCTGTTAAAGATCATAGAAGGCACGATAGCTTCGGTACCCCCCCAGGGCGGGCGTAAACATCCCCACCAGGAGATGCTCAAGATCGATACGAAAAACATTCTTTTCATATGCAGCGGCGCGTTCGTGGGGCTGGATAAGGTCGTCGAAAGACGGGTGTGCAACAAAAGCATCGGGTTCGGCGCTGACATAAAAACAAAAAATGAGAAGAAGCTGGATGAAATACTGAAAAACACCCATCCCGATGATCTCATAAAATTCGGGCTTATCCCTGAATTCATCGGAAGGCTTCCTGTTATAGCGCCTCTCCACGACCTCGACATCGAGGCATTGAAAAAAATACTTGTTGAACCCAAGAACGCTCTGATAAAACAATATAAAAAAATATTTGAAATTGAGGGAGTGGATATTGAGTTCACACCCGACAGCGTCGAAGAAATTGCGGCGGAAGCTGCTAAGAGGCATACGGGAGCACGCGGCCTGAAATCAATTCTGGAAGAAATAATGCTCAACTTGATGTACGAAATCCCTTCCAAAAAAGATGTTTCCAAGATCCTTATGACAGCTGATGTAATAAAGAAAAAAATCAATCCGCTCACTCTGAGGGAAGAAGAAGAAAAGTCCGCGTAAAGAAAACGCGGTTATTCAAAGTCATTTTTCCTGCCAGTAAAAAACCACCTGTAAAGCAGGTGACTTTCTTTTGGCAGTGAATCTCTGTAAACTCTTTATTTGCCTGATCAACAAAAAATAGCTATTATGTTATAAAAGTTTCGGTATAGTCGCCTCAAGGCATCCTATTCCGGTATTTAATATTGAAAATTTAAAATAAATGAAAGGTAAGGTCTAAAATGAAAACTGGCATAAAAATACTCATATTGATTGGTGCTATTATACTGATTATTATCGCACTATTTATTGGGTCAAGGATCTGGTTGAACTACGTATGGTTCGCTAAGCTGGGCTTTTTGAACGTTTTTGTCACAATCCTCTGGACAAAGATATGGCTCTGGTTCACGTTCTTTTTTATCTTTGTTATCTTTGCGGGCGCCAACCTTCTTGCGGGGTTTAGAAAAGGCAATATACAGAGCATGAAGATACAGCAGGGGGGCGTCCCTGTTGAGATCAGCAAGAAAACAGGGATCGTTATTGCTTCTCTTGTTCTTTTGATTCTCGGCCTTATAATGGCAGGGCGCGGCAGCGGGAACTGGGAGCTTATATTAAAATTTCTGAACAAAACAGATTTTAACCTGACCGACCCTGTCCTGGGCAGAGAAGTATCATTTTACGTTTTCTCCCTGCCGTTATACACTTTTCTCAAATCATGGAGTCTCGGCGCTGTCATTCTGACCATGATCGCGGTGGCATTTCTTTACCTCCTTTCGGGGGGCGCTTCTTTTGAGAACGGGAAACTCACCATAAGTGATCAGGCTAAGAAGCATATCATATTCCTGTTCATGCTGCTCGCGGTGATCATTGCCTGGAATTACTGGCTGAAGGTATACCAGCTTCTCTTCTCGAAAAGGGGCCTTATATTCGGTGCAGGTGCTACGGATATAATGATTTCCCGCTTCACATACTATATAATGATAGCGTTTTCGCTTTTCACAGCCATACTGACTTTGGCCGGTAGACGGAAAAATAGTTTCAAGCTTCCTCTCATCGGATACGGCCTGCTGATCGGAGGCGCCATTGTGATAACAGGGATAATCCCCGGGATATTTCAGCAGATCTCCATAAAACCGAATGAGCTTATCAAAGAGCTCCCGTACATAAAAAATAATATAAATTTCACCAGAAAAGGGTTCAATCTCGACATAATAGAAAGGGAGGCTTTTCCTGTCGCGGATTCCCTCACTGCTTCCGATTTTGTGCCGGAAGAAGGCATCACGAAAAACATCCGTTTATGGGACCACAGACCGCTTAAGGCCACTTTCTCCCAGATACAGGAGTTCAGGCTTTACTACGATTTTTATGATGTGGATGTCGACAGATACCGCTTCAATGGAGAATACCGGCAGGTAATGCTCTCGGCGCGTGAAATAAACTACAATGAAATACCTCTGGAGGCCCAAACGTGGGTAAACGAGACTCTTCAGTTTACACACGGGTACGGCCTTGTCATGTCCCCGGTTAATGAGATCGGGGAAGAGGGGCTGCCGGTGTTGATAGTGAAGGACATCCCGCCGAAGATATCTGTTCCACTCAAACTGGACCGCCCGGAAATATACTTCGGTGAACAAACCATTCCCTATGTAATTGTAAATACAAATCTCGAGGAGTTTGATTTCCCCCAGGGCGATACAAACGCTACAGTCCGATACGCAGGACCGGGCGGCCTCGCGATAAAAAATTCTATGCGTAAGTTTCTTTTTGCCTTACAGTTAAAAAGCCTTGAGATCATTTTTACAAGATATCTGAACCCTGACAGCAGGCTCATGGTTTTCAGAAGCATACAGGAGCGTGTACCGAAACTGGCCCCGTTTCTGGATTACGACGAAAATCCTTATCTCGTTGTCTCCGACGGAAAGCTGTACTGGATTATGGACACGTACATGTTAACAGACCAGTTCCCCTATTCGACCCCCTATCAGGGCAGGTACAATTACATAAGAAACTCGGTAAAGATAACGGTAGACGCATACACAGGGGATGTCAACTTTTACATAATCGACCCCGAAGACCCGCTGATCAAGACTTACAGTAAAATCTTTCCCGGCATGTTCAAGGACATAAACGAAATGTCTGAGGATCTTATTCAGCATATAAGGTACCCGCTTCACATTTTTTCTGTCCAGGCCGAAATGTACTCGACCTACCACATGACCGATCCGCAGGTATTTTACAACAAGGAAGACAAGTGGCACATCCCGAGAGAGATCTACGAGGAAACAGAAACCGATATGATCCCTTATTACACGATCATCAAGTTCCCGGACAACGAGGAGAAAGAAGAGTTTGTCCTCATCCTGCCCTTTACCCCGACGAACAAGAACAACATGCTCGCATGGATGGCTGCAATGAGCGACCCCCCGAATTATGGAAGGATAATCGAATACAAGTTCCCGAAAGAGAAGCTTATTTACGGTCCTCTCCAGATAGAGTCAAGGATAGACCAGGATTCAGAAATTTCACAGCTTTTCACCCTGTGGGGGCAGAAAGGGTCGAGTGTTATCAGGGGCAATCTGCTCGTTATCCCGATCAAAGACTCTCTCATATATGTTGAGCCCGTTTACCTGAGGGCGGAACAGAGCGAGCTTCCGGAATTGAAACGCGTTATCATCGGGTATCAGGACAGGATCGCGATGGGAGAAACCCTGGAGGATGCTCTTTACGCGACTTTCGGGGCTCCCGAGGTGTTCGCGGTCGCAAGTGTGGAAACCACGGAAGAAATATCTGATGCTGCCGCACCGGATACTTTGGCAATTCTCAGCATCAGGGGGCTTGTGGACCAGGCAGTCCTCAATTATGACAAGGCGAAGTCAAGTCTCCGTGAAGGGGATTTCGCGGGTTATGGGGACTATATAGAGCGTCTGCAGGATGTGCTGGACCAGCTCCGGGAGAGAACACAGTAAACGATATGAAAAAAAACGGCAGGGCATTCAGGTCAGAATACCTGCTGATGTTGATAGCGGCCCTTTTCTGGGCTTCCGGACACCCTTTCGGAAAGATAGCCTTAAGAGAAGTACACCCCTTTCAACTGGGCGCTTTTAACCTTATCGCGGGATTTTTCAGCCTCCTGATTTTCCTTGCTGTCACTGGGAGGCTGAAAGAGATTTTCAAACTCCCCGCGCGGGACCTTCTTTCATCTCTTCTTCTCGGCGTGTTCGGATTTTTTTTGTATCAGATTTTAACTTTCAGCGCCCTCTCTCGAATTCCGGCTTCCATGAATGCGGTGCTCATTTCAACGAATGTAGTTTTTATTGTTATCTTTTCCGCTATCTTTCTAAAAGAAAAGATCCAAATCCACAAGATCGCCGGGATTGTCCTCGCTTTCGCTGGAGTGATGTTTGTGACATTCAATAGCGGCTTTTCGATCGACTCCAATGTAAATCTCATAGGGGGTTTATTTTCCATAGGCGCTGTTATTTCATTCACTCTTTATTCTATTTTTGGAAAACATGTTCTTTCGCGAAATGACCCTTTAATAGTATCGACTCTCGCTATATTTTCGGGCGCCGTGTTATTAACGCTCATGACCCTTTTTACACAGGGGTTTCAAACATTGAACAGTGTGGGGGTTCAAACCTGGGTGATCATGATAATGCTCGGTGTGACCATGATAGGCATATCCTACCCGCTGTACTTTACGTGTCTTAAAAGAATGCCGGCGTCTCATGTCTCAATATATATCTACATGACGCCTGTATTCGCGGTTATCCTTTCCCTTGTAATTTTAAAAGAAAGATTCTCCGGGCTGTTCTGGCTCGGTACGGTACTGGTTTTAAGCGGAATTGTCATTTCCTCTTATTTTACAGCTAAATCAGCAGGCGCGGATCGGTAGACCCAGGGGCCCCTGTCCACAAAAAAAGATTGTTAATCGTCCAGGTAATCCTCCCTGATAGGGGAAAAGACCTCAACAGCAACACTATCCTCGGGCACAGCGGCGCCATGGCTTATGTTGCCGCCTATTGACCAGCTGTCACCTTCATCAATCTCTTGTTCTACGCCGTCAATTGTCAGTACAATTTTCCCTTTTATCAAATATCCTGTCTGCTCCTGGCTGTGAGAGTGAACAGGAACAACACTGCCTTTTTCAAAGAAAAATTTTACCATATGGGTTTTCTCTCCCATGGCCAGATTCTGCCTGGTTACACCCTCGATCATGCGTACAAGCCCGTCATCCCTCTTTTTGATCACCATTTTTTAA
>DRHN01000053.1 GCA_011049595.1 Spirochaetota bacterium
ATATATTCCAGCATTGTTTATGAGGACATCAAGATGATCGTATCTTTTAAAGACCTCGTCACACATTTCTTTAATTTCTTTTTGTCCGGATAGGTCAGCAATCAGCAAATCAACACTGTTATTGTTTGTCAGCTTTTTAATTTGGCTTATGACAGCCATGCCTTTTTCACGGTTTTTTCCATTTACTTAAACATGATATCCTTTTTGTGCTAAATCCAATGCAGTCTGTTTTCCGATTCCATCTGTTGAACCTGTTATTAAAACAATTCGATCCATTTATAATCTTCCTTCTTCTTCCGTCAAAGAAAAAACGTTTTAAGTTGATCCTGGAAAACTGGCATCAACAATGCCGGAACTGTTGTTAAAATGAATATACTTCCTTTATGGATTCACGTGAATGTTCAGCAGATGCTTGAGATGTAATTTTAAGGATTTCGCTCAATATGCTCAAAGCGATTTCCGCGGGATCATTACTTCCCAGCCTCAAGCCAATGGGAGAATACACCCTGCTGTCTTTCTGGGGATCCAACCCTTCTTTGTTTAATATTTTAAAAACACTTTTTACTTTTGTTTTACTTCCTATCATGCCTATATATCGGGCTTTTGTTGACAAAGAATATTTTAAGCAATCAACATCAAAAGTATGGCATCTTGTCACGATTACAATAAAGGTCTGTTTATTAATATTGGCTATATTAAATACTTCATCGAATCCGGCGCATATAATTTTTGACGCTCTTTCAAACCTTTTTTTATCGGCAAAGTCTTCTCTGTCATCTGCTATAGAATAAGGTATGTTCAGAATCTCAGACGTCCTGGCTATTTTTTCACCGATGTGTCCCGCCCCCAGAATCAATAAATTTATTTTTTTTTTAATTACTTCTACAAAGATTTTTACCCTTCCGCCGCACATCATTCCCATTTCATCGGGTTTTAGATTAAGCTCAACCAATATAGATTCCCCCTCCGGCAAACATTCTTTTGCTTTACTAATAATAAAAGCTTCCAAAGGGCCCCCGCCTACAGTGCCTTCAATGCTTCCATCTTTATAGACTATCATTTTGGAACCAATGTCCTGGGGCGTGGATGCATCTGTGTCAACTATTGTAGCAAGCGCAAAATCAATACCTTCTTCACACAATTTCGAAGCTTTTGCCAATATATTATACATATTATCACCTCATGATAATTTTACTATATTTTCGAAGACTACACTCCTGTTACCGCTGGACCCTTCCTGAAGCATCACCACCTGCCAATTTTTCCGCTTCCGCTACTGAGATAAGCGGCAGGTCCCCTCCGATCGAGTGCGCAAGACAGGACGCGGCAACAGCGAACTCCAGCGCTTCTTTATCGCTGCTGTAGGTGTTAAATCCGTATATCAGACCGGAGGCAAAGGCGTCCCCAGCACCGAGTCTGTCGACAATGTCCTTGATATCATATTTTCTCGAAAACAGGAACTCTATGCGGTTGTTCAGCACTGCGGACCAACCGTTGTGGTCGGCGGAGTAGCTTTCTCTCATTGTAATAGCTACTTTTTTCAAATGAGGATACCGCGACAAAACCGTCTCCGTAAGGGATTTATATTTTTCCGTATCCAATTCACCTGATTCAACATCGACATCGGCTTTTATCCCCAGAGATTTCTGAAAATCCTCTTCATTACCGACCGCGATGTCGACATGCTCTATTATCTCATTCATTACTTCAGGCGCTTTTTTACCGTATTTCCAGAGTTTTTTTCTAAAATTGAGGTCCAGCGACACATTTACATCCTTTTCACGCGCCTTTCGGGCAGCTTCGATAGAAACTTCGGCACTCGATCGGGATATAGCCGGTGTTATCCCGGATATGTGAAACCAGCAGGCATCATCAAAGACCCTTTCCCAGTCGATGTCACCGCTTTTTATCTCGGATATCGCGGAACGGGCACGGTCGTACACAACTACCGAGGCACGCTGGTTTGCGCCTTTCTCATAAAAATATATGCCCAGCCTGTCTCCCTGGCGGACAATCAGGGATGTGTCGATATTGTGTTTTTTCAGCTCCCCAATACAGGCGTCGCCTATCGGATTTTCCGGGATCGCCGTGACATAAGAGACATCAA
>DRHN01000054.1 GCA_011049595.1 Spirochaetota bacterium
CGGTATAGCCGTGTGGTTTATAGCGATAACTGTGTCGATACTGGATTATGTGAGCTCGGAGATACGCCAGCGTCTTGTCTAGGAAGGTGTTATGATCGATAAAATTATAAAAAGGGACGGCAGGGCTGTCCCCTTCGAAAAAGAAAAGATAATAATGGCAGTGCTAACCGCGGCAATAGCGGTGGGCGGCCGGGACAAACAAACCGCGGAAAAAGTTACCGACGATGTCCTTGCCAGGCTGGAACCCAGGGAGCACCCTGAAAGTTACCCGACTGTTGAAGAGGTCCAGGACATAGTCGAGAAGAGCCTGATCGAGCGCGGGCATGCCAGGACTGCCAAGGCTTTTATCATATACCGCTACGAGCACGCGCTGAAAAGGGAGGGTAAGGAAAGCTTGACATATTCTTCAGAGAATATCCCCTATAAAAAACTCTGGCTCGCACTTTCGTGGGGTGTTGACAACGAATGTGTTCTTCTGAGCCATATAAAGAAAATCATCGAAGAAGGCAGGTTCGGAGAGCTGGTCCGTGTGTCCGAAGAGTTTTATCAGGGAGAGCTGAACAACGCCACACGGGCGATCATGGAAAGGATAAACGAGCTCAAGATCATCATTGTATCCGGGCCTTCCTCGTCGGGTAAGACTACCACAACCACAAAGGTGGGGGATTATCTCAAAAAACAGGGATACTCGCTTGTAACTCTCAATGTCGACAATTATTATTTTGACCTGAAGGATCAGCCGCAGGACACAAACGGAGATTATGACTACGAAACTCCGCAGGCGATCGATCTCGAGCTGCTTAGCCGGCACATGAGGGATCTTTTAAACGGGGAGACTGTCAGAATCCCGTACTATAATTTTAAGACAGGGAACCGGGAAGGAATTTCCCGTGAACTGTCACTCGGTGAAAAGGATATACTGCTGATAGACTCCCTTCACGGTATGTTCGAGGAGATGACAGGCGGTATTGATGAGCAAAAAAAAATCAAGCTGTACATAGAGACCCTCTCTCAATTAAAAGACACAAACGGCCGGTTTGTAAGGTGGGCGGACATTCGGATGATGCGCCGCATGGTGCGCGACATGCAGTACCGCAATTACAGCCCGAGGCAGACCCTGACCCACTGGCACTATGTGAGACGCTCCGAGCTGAGATACATAATATCACGCATCTCACAGGCCGATGTCATTGTGAACAGCTTTTTTCCCTACGAGCTCCCTATAATGAAACACCGTCTCGGTCAATATTTCCCGGGGTTTTACGATGAGTTCAAAGATGATATCGACAGAGATGACGCTTTCCAGAGGTCCCGGAGAGTGCAGGAAATATTTCGGGAAATTCCCGCCTGGGCCGATGAGAGCCTGGTCCCCGATGATTCGCTTCTCAGGGAGTTTCTCGGTGGCAGCTGTTATTCCTACTGAACTTACAAATCAGGAAACCGTTAACCGGGGTAATGTAAATCATGTCAAAAGTTAACAGATTTGATATTCTGATAATCATAGCCAGACCGGCGGCCGGTAAGAGCGAGCTTATAGATTATCTTAAAAACACAGGAACAGCTGAACGCCGCCGGCGTTTTCACATCGGGGGTTTCGAGGAGATCGACGATTTTCCCATGCTCCGGGCCTGGTTCGAAGAGGACAGAATACTATCCGATATGGGGAAACCGCGTCTTCACACGACAGATGACGGCTATTTCATGCACACATACTTGTGGGACGTTCTTATCAAAAGGATCTGCCTGGAGTATGAGAAGCGTCTCCGGAAAGACCCTCTGTATCATGATCGCAAACGGGGTAAAGTTGCCCTTCGCGGTAATGGAAAATGAGGATGATGTGACGACAAAACAGGGTGATACCCTCGGTGTACGGCTCGAAAATACTCTGTCGGGACTCTGGGAGCTCTATATTAAAAACAGGCATGTGGCTGACTAATGGGAAAACAAGCGCAATGCCGAATATTAAAAATTTTATTAACGATAACATGCTTTCAATAGCAGCCTTTATCACGACCGGGGCGATACTTGGTATTGTCCAGATCAAAGTGAGCCTCAAACTGATCCTGCTCGAGCGATTTATACCGGGCTGGGGGTGGGCCGAGCTTGTGCTGCTTTCAGTGTACGCGTCATTCGTTATCCACAAGATGAAAGACCCGGCCAGGGTAGCTTTTTGGCGCAGGACCACCTGGGCAGTATTTTCAGGGGTGTTTTTCGCGAAATTGATCGGCGGGCTCTTCGGGATCGCAGGTGCAATGATAGTGGCGTTTATTACAGCCGGGAGCCGATCAATCCTGACAGGACTGCCACGTCTTCAAGAGGCAGATAATTTATAATATCGTCTTTGAAAAGTATATTGGCGTCAGGCCCGAACTCGTCATCCCCGCGATAAAGCACTACCACGGCGTCTATTTTTGGAAAAACAGGCAGCTTAACCGACACATCACCGAATTCAGCTTTTTCTCCCCCTATTTTTTCGGCGGCTTTAGCCAGCAGGTCGATGTTGTTTCCGAATTTACTCAGGATCTGCCCCGGCCCTCGTTTTTTGTACGTGGGATCGTAGAAAAAGGCGCCCGGTAAATTTTTAAAGCTGATGAATTCACCCTTTACAGTGTGATTCTCCAGTGTCGTCAGGTAGTGCAGGATCAGTATCTGCTCGTAGATAGAGAGATCCGGGGGTTCAAATGTCGTCTCCGGAAGTTTGACCGTGTATTCCTTATTGAAATATGGGACGAGTATACCGGCAGGGATGGACCTGGTGCCGCAAATGCCGCATATATGCCCGGGGTTGCTGCTTCGCAGAATTTCTGCCGCTTTGGTGAATGAAGCCTCATAGATGCTGCCGCTTTTTTTTTCATTTTTCATGATGTTTTACCGTGGTAATGGTTTAAGGTATCCATGCTTTATAATGACATCGATTACGTGAAGCATGGCCCCGAGGTCTATTTCAACGGGCACATTGCTGTCTATCAGGGACCCTGTGGCCGTCCGGGCAATAGAGGTATCCCTGTACAGCTCGTCCATCTCGAATTCCAGCCTGGTAATTATCTCCATTAAAGACCTTTTCCCGTCCGCCCAGTAGAATGTGCGCAGGAATACAAGGTCGAGGTTGTGGGAATAAAGGGTATCGAAGAAGCTCCCGGCTTCTTCCGGGGGGAGCAGAATTTCAGACGGCATGGGAGCGCCTGGCGTTGTCCTTTCAAGGACCAGAGAGGACGCGCGCTTTTTGTCGCTTTCAGACGCGTTTCGCGGTTTTTCATCCCGGAACATGCCGCGCAAACACCGGCACCAGTTTTCAACGGCCGTGGTTAATTCATCACCGAGCGATCGCGCTTCAGCGTCATCGAGACCGAATCTTTTTAAAGACGCGATTGGACACGCAAATAATTCCTCGAGCCAGCTTCGTGTCCTTTCAAAACCGAAAAACCATGAACCCTCGAGGAGGCGGAGCTCGATAGATCTCATCTTTTTTTGGGCCGCGGCTTCGACGACCCGTGACAGGTAAACCGCTTCTTTTTCACCCGCGTTTGCGAGGAAGTAAAGGTGTGTCGCGCACAGGTTGCCGAGTGTTTCCAGGGTCTGCGGCCCCAGTGTCTCGATCCTGTCCGATGAGGCGTGATAGTGGCGCGACGGGTACTGTATCAGGGTGGGAAGCACTATATCGATGTTCGGGTCCGCCGTAATGGCGTCGTTTATTATTTCGGCGCGGTCAGCGACAGCCTTCCACCGCATTGCGGGTGTAAGCAGCTCGTTGCACAGGTGCTCCAGAAAATAGCCCACGCATGAGTTGTTTGCGGCCGGCGGCATAAACAGGTGCAGAATTGAGCGGCCTTTTGAAGGGTCCACCCCGAGCTCATCGATGTTGACACCGCCGAGTATGTTCCGCCCAAGAATTTTGTGCCTGTGCACCCAGGCAAGAAGCCCGAACCCCTCCCAGTGGTAAAGAAATCTTATGCTCCTCCTGGGCCTCGGGACTATGCCGTTTTCTATGGCCGCATTGAGCGCGCGTGCCAATTCCAGTGACAGCCCTGTGCCGGAGGCATTGTCGTTTGCGCCGGGTTCATTTAAGTGGGTTGTGATGATCACTTCTTCGCAGCCGGGGCCTGTACCTTTTATGACGCCGGTAGCCGATTTCATGACCCCGTTGTAGGTACGGCTTTTTATCCGGGCCTTCAGTCTGACAGGGCCCTTTCCCAGAAGGTCCCGGAGATATTTTCCTTGTCTGGGAGTTATCATAAAACCCCAGTGTTCCCCGGCGCACGACTTGAACGCGTAGTTTTCCCAGCGGACATCATCAGGGATATCGAACCTGTCGCGCACGCCTGGGAGGGTCCCGATAAAATCTGAAATTATACCCGGCACCTTCATGGCCCTCATCCGGTGCACGACGTCCAGGGGCCTTGATCCTGTGAGCGGTATTTTACCGCTGAGGTCCGCGTCCGGTTCTCCGTTCCACTCCACAAGTTCTCCCTCATAATCGCACGATCCCGAATACATCACCAGACTCTCCGGTTTTGCCACCCAATTCGTGAGCACCGTTTTTTCAGGAGAAGTGACAAGGAGCTCCGCTTTCTCCACGTCCCACGCTTTCATCGCCTTCCAACCCGACCATGAAGTTTCACCATCCGCCGGGAACTCTTCGACCTCGACATCCGAGAGGCCGGCCTTTTTCAGCTCGAGCCCGCATCTTTGGGCTGATTTTTCGAAATTCGGAAAAGTAAAGTATCGCTCGATACGGTTTTGCTCGGTTGCCTGAGTTACGGCGACCTGTCCGAACAGCTGCCCGTTGAACTTTTCATAAAAATTTTTCCACATATTGTTACCTTTTTTTAAAAAAATCCGAATTATTTCAGATTTTTGTTGATTTTTTCTGGAAATATGATAAAAAGAGTTATAAAATTGTTAATTATTTGTTTTTTAAAAAACAAATTGGTGTTGGTAAAAGAATATCCTGATTTCCTTATTTAGTCAATTATGTAATGCGGTGTACTTAAAATAAAATACATGTCTTAAACATTGTTGAAAATCGTTAACTAACTATCATCGGGGGAGGATCATGGGGAAAATTAAAGGAAAAATCAAGCCGTTGTTTAATTTCAAAAGCAACCGTGCCCGGACCACGCGGCAGATCATCTTGACAATAATCGTAATAGCAATAATTGCGGTAGTAGTAATTGTACTGTTGATAGCTGCCGGGATCAAGGGGTGGGAGTACTCAAACAGCAATGCTTTTTGCGCGAATACCTGTCACAATGTCCACCCGGAGGAACCGGTTGCTTTACAATCCTCTAAACATGCCAACGTAAAATGCGTCGAATGTCACATGGGCCGTGTCGGTACGATCACTGCGATGTTTAAAAAAGCCGGGCACTTCAAGCATCTTTTTCCGGTTATCGGCCGATCCTACGGCAGACCGACATTTTCAGAGTCCCTGACCTATTCGGGCGACAGCTGTGAGGGGTGCCACTATTCGTTATCGGCTCACAGCGATACCCTCAAGGTGATCAGGAATTATTTTCCGGATGAAGGTAATACTGAAAAACGGACCTATATTGTCCTGGGGGCAGGCGGTGGAGATCCCGGTGTGGGCTTGAATGACGGAAGTCACTGGCATATTGTAAACAAGGTTGAGTATGCTGCTGCTGACGAGGAGAGGCAGGAGATACAGTGGGTCAAGGTTACCGGAGCTGACGGCAGTGTTAAGAAATATGTCTCCGAAGGGGCGCCGGCGGGGGCAGAAGGCTCAGAACACGGTGAAGAACACGCCGAAGAGCATGTCAAAACTATGGATTGTTTGGACTGCCACAACAGAATGGGCCACCCGTTCACGACACCGGAAGAAGCGATAGACGAAGCTCTGGCCGACGGCCGTTTGAGCCGTGAGCTCCCCTATATAAAGAAAGAGCTGATAGTTCTGTTCACAGCAGAGTACGGCACCCAGGAGGAAGCGCTGTCGGCCCTCGATGGTTTTGAACAGCAGTATAAGAACAAGTACCCGGAAGTTGATTATATGACGGGTGATGAGCTCGGGGATGCTGTTGAGGTTTCAAAGGACATTATCACCAGGCTGATTTTTAAAAGGCCCGGTGTTACCTGGGACCAGTTTCCGGACAATCGCGGTCACACTGCATTTCCCGGGTGTTTCAGGTGCCACGACGGAAAACATGTAAGCGAAGAAGGAGACGCAATCCCGTTGCGGTGCAACCTCTGCCACAGCTTGCCTGTATCGGTTGTCGGTGAAGATGAAGCTCCGCTGATCAGAACTGTATCTATGGAGGAGCCGTCCTCTCACCTGGAAACGGGTTTTATTTTCAATCACCGGGTCCTTGCCGATGATTGGTGCGGGTCGTGTCACGGGGAAATAAGTTATGGGAGCGATGATTCCGGTTTCTGCTCCTCCTCCGCCTGTCACGGCAGGGACTGGGAGCCGTTCAGCACGCTCGAAAGCCAGGTCCACGTTTTTCCTCTGAAGGACAACCATGAAGGGCCGGCCTGTTATGAGTGCCACAGGGGTGAGGTGAAGCCATCAGCGGATTGCACGGGTTGTCACACGCCTCCCAGGGCCCATTTTGCCGGGTCGTGCTATGAGTGCCACACTCCGGAGGGCTTTAAGATTTCAGCCGCAGGCCTGGTGGCCGAAGCCGATAAGATCAGCCATTCTCTTGATGGAATGGATGACTGCCTGATGTGTCACGATACAAAAGATGGCTTTATGCCGGCACCTCAGGGGCACAGAATCTACAGAAAAGAGCAGTGCGTCCTGTGCCATAAACCCGCGGCAGGCGTGTGAGAGACGGGTCAGTCGTCGAAGATATGAATAGCGGTTTTTCGCAGGCTGACTCTTATTTCTCTTCCTTCGTAAAGGTTTAATTTAAGATACTGGTATGATGGAACTTTCATCTCGAAATCGTAATCATTACGCGATCCCGATATCTTAAAGTAAAGAGTGTATGTCATCCCATGATGGATCGCGCTGACAATTATGCCGGTAAAAATGTTGTCCTTTAAAGAGTCTCTTATTGGCCGCTCTTCTCTTATGATCTTTATTTCCCTGGGATGAACACATAACTGCAGCTCTTTTCCGGGTTTTAAATCATTCCTGTAGGGCAGGTACAAAACATAATCCCCGCAGGCAGCTTTTATGCGTTTTTTTTCCGGCTCAGTTCCCACTATTGCCCCGGAAAGTATGTTATGGAACTCCAATAAGCTTGCCACAGAAGTGTTGGCAGGTTTGTAAAACACGGTTTCCCGACTTCCGAATTGCTGTATTTTGCCGTCTATCATCACTGCGATGTATTCTCCAAGAGTGAACGCCTCTTCAAGGTCGTGGGTTACATGCAGGCTGGTCCTGCGGGTGTTATTGTGAAGGTTGAGCATCTGGATCCACAGCCTGTGTCTCAGGCCGGCATCGAGTGAAGAATATGGCTCATCAAGAAGCAGGACATCCGGGTTTGACACCAGGGCGCGGGCCAGCGCTACTCTCTGTTTTTCTCCTCCGCTTAAACTCAAAGGTGAACGGTCTGAGAGATGCTTTATATCGAGAATGCGGGTGATCCCGCTCAGAAGTTCCCTGCCTTCACGGACCGGTATTTTCCTTAATTTCAAACCGATGGTAATATTTTCAATGACTTTCATAAACGGGAAAAGCGCGTAATCCTGCGGTACATAGCCTATATTTCTTTTTTCAGGTTTTAATTCCGTAACAGGTCGTCCCTTTAAAAATATAGACCCCGACGTAATATTGTGGAGCCCGGCGATACATTCCATAAGCAGGGTCTTGCCGGCCCCCGTGGGGCCAAGGAGAACACAGTAGCTGCGGTCGGGCACCTTCAGGCTTATACCGCTCAGCCGGAATTTACCTTTCGCCATAAACAGGTTTTTAATTTCTATCAATAGTAGAGACCCCTTTTTCCTATCGATCGGACCGCGAACAGTACGAGCACCGCGATAAAAAATAGAATTAATATGATTACCATCGCTCTCTGCACATCTGCCCCGGCAAGGGATAGAAAAATAGCAACCGGAAGAGTTTCAGTTTTCATCTTTGCGGCACCGGCCAGTGTGACGGTAGCACCGAACTCACCAATGGCCCTTGTCCAGGTCAGGACAAAAGCGGCAAAAATACCCTGTTTAGCCATCGGCAGTGTGACAAAAAACACGGCTTTTGACCTGGTCGCGCCGAGAGTCCGTATTACGTTCTCGTATCTTGTGTCTATACCGTCAAAGGTCGATTTTAAAAGTCGTATCGCGAGAGCCAGGATGACTATGAACTGGGCCAGAATTATACCGCTGACTTCAAATGTAAACTCGAATATATTTCTTTCGATAAAACGCCCGAGAGATGTATTGTTGAGAAAAACAAGAAGGACCGCGCCCAGAGCGACCGGTGAAATAATGATAGGCAGGTCGATCAGAGTATCGACCACGCTTTTGCCGAAAAACTCGAGCCTCGATAAAGCGAGGGCCGCCGGAACTGCAAGGGCCATTGCTAGAACAGAGGAAACTGTCGAGGTGATGAGGCTCAGCTTTATTGCGAAGAGTATCTCCCTTGATAGAAAAATACCGGCAGCTTTGTTCCAGTTGATGTATCCCACAACCGAAAATATCAATATCAGCAGAAAAAGTATAATAACTGTCAATGTGGACAAAAGGATCAGGTTAAAAGCCGTGTCTTTTTTCATTTTGTCGCGCCCAGTAAAGAAGAGAGGTTTTCCGGTAATCGGTATTCTCCACCGACCGCAGCTTCAGGCGAGAATTCAAACGCGGACTCTTCACTGGTTATATAACCCCACCTGGTAAAAATCTCCTGCCCTTCCTCACCGGTCAGAAACTCGATGAATGCGTTCGCGGCGTCAGGGTTTTTGCTGAATGATGAAACAGCGGCCGGTATATATGCTATCCGCGGAATTTGATCAGAAGGTAATAAAACAAGCCGGTTGTCAGGGCTCCATATTCCGAAGACACGCCACCCGATTACCGCGTCAACAGTATTCAGCGGTATGAGAGATGCTGCTTTACTTGCGCTTTCGCTAAAGGTAACGATGTTTTTTCCTACGGCTTCGAGAAGTCCGTTCTTTTCCAGGATCTCAACAGCGTACAGCCCGATAACAACCGATTCGGGGTCGGCAATTGCCACACGCATACCCGGTTTGGCGAGATCGGTAAGTTTTTGAATGTCGCGGGGGTTGCCTTTTCGGACCAGCATTGCGGGTATGAGATAAGCTATAATCCTGGTGGTTTTTTTATCGATGATCCCCTCCTTTGCTGCCCTGGCCATGTATTCCGGGGACCCTGGTATGTACAGATCCCCTTTCCGGCTCAGTTTCATCTGAGAAAGCGCAGTCCCCGAACCTGAAAAGTACAGCACTACTCTTATACCGGTTTTTTCCTCAAATATACCGGCGCTTTCCTCGAGCGCGGGTTTTGACGCGGAGCCGCAAAAGGCACGAATCTCCGTAATATCCCCTGAAAATAGTTTCTCAGCATACCCTGAATAAAACACAGAAGTGAAGATTGACATATAAAATATAATGATGAAAAGGGTCCTGTAATTTTTTAATGTTGAAACCATGGTTTTTAATTTAATAATTAGTTTGATATCCCTAACCCGGACAAGCCACATTCTTGATTTTAAAAATGTTTCCTGCAAACTAAAGTTTGTGCCAAAAAAGCAAGAGAATTGTTATTAAAGTACTATTGTGTCATCTCAAAGCTACTTTTTCATTAAATCAGCGATATCAGCATGAAATTTTTTAAATTCTCTTTCAGCGAACTCTTTAACACTTTCCTGAAACACGGTATATGTTTCAATAAAATATTCAGCAAAATCAGTTAGACAGGCTCCGCCTCTTTTAATTCCACCGATCGATTTTATGAGTAATTTTTCCCCCAGCTCTTCCTCGCATGTGTTTAATATTCTATGGGCCTTTACATATGACATGCTCATGTCTTCAGCGGCTTTTTTGATCGAACCTAAAGATCTTATTCCCTGCAGCAGCCAGACGATCCCGATACCCATGAAGGAATCGCCTTTTTCATTGACGATACTCAATTTTACTCTTATCTTCATGGCCGTTATATATAATATTATATAACGGAAAAATCAAGTACAAACCCGATGCTGGCCTTAAAACTGCCGGCGTTTAATACCGCCTCCCCTGTTTTTGGACAGGGAATTTTTACTAAATTATTTTAGGCCCGCACGTCAGGGGACAGGGTAAAAGTGAAGGGAGATCTTAATGCTGTCAGGGATCATTCTTTCTGCCGGAGAATCCAGCAGGATGCCGGGCAGAGTGAAAGCTCTGCTTGTCCTTAACGGGAAAACTTTTATCGAAAACATTATCGAAAATATGAGCAATATTCCCCTCGGTGAGCTGATACTGGTATTGGGGGCCCACAGTGATGAAATCAGGGACCGGGTAAAAGGGTATAAAATCAAGATTGTTGTAAATGACAATTGGAAGGAGGGGCAGATCGAATCTCTGCGGACGGGGATAAGGAATCTTTCATCAAAGTGTGAAGGATTTATGTTTACACTTGTCGACCACCCGCTGGTGACACTCTTCACCTATAAAATCCTGGTTGAAATATGGGTGTGCGATAAGTCCAGGATCGTTTTGCCCTCCTATAATATGAGAAAAGGACATCCTGCAATATTCCCCGGGTTTTTATTTGATGAAATACTCAGCCGTAAACTTCCCGGCGGTGCAAGGGAAATTTTAAAAGAGAACAGGGAGATCATCCGCTTTGTTACGGTGGATGATCCGGGTATAGTAAAGGATATAGACACGATAGAGGATTATAACAGTTTAAAAGCGCAGCGATGAACAGCCGGTCGAGTCACGGCCTCGTTAATGAACATTTTATATCTTATTTTAAATAGTTCTTGGTGCCAAGAACAAATTATTTGAAATTAGTTTTAGTTTAACTTACAATTTCAGTATACGCGGATGTACACTGCTGAAGATTACAATAATTTAATAAATTGAAATTGTTTTAACGCCGATTGTATTATAAAGACATTTATCGAGGTTTTTATGCACGCTTTAAAAATACTGATATTTATCATATTGATCACTCTTTCGACCAGTGCGACAAGAATAGCGGTCTCGAGCGGGGCCCCCGGTTCAAAGGAAAATAGAGAAGGCAAAAGAGATCAAAAAGACCTGGTAATGAGAACCCCGGAGTACGACACGGGTGACGGCCTTCAGCAGGAGGGCCCTCGCGTTGAACCCTCTGTCGAGGACTTCCCGTCAGCTGAAAACCCGGCCGTGGAAAGAAGTGCCGGTGAAGACGCGGTAGCGCTGGTCCCTGTTGAAGAAGTTCCGGCAGGTGTGGCAACCGTCCTTGACGTGCCGGTCGGGGAAACCTTTATTGAAGAACAGGCAGAAACAGGACCGATCAGAGTAAAATCAGTTGAAGAAGAAGTCGTTAAAAGATCGGCTGAACGAAAGGCGGTCATTCAGGTCCCTGAGGCGCTCCCCGCGCTGGAAGAATTTTCAATGCCCCTGCATACAGGGCCGATCGAGATCCCCGCTTCCGTGCTGGCAAGATATGAAGGGCCCTCTCCGGAGACATCGATAGAAGATACCGCTGTTCTTGTACGGGATAACGAGGTGGACAGGTACATGGCGCTCATGACCCTGGAGCAGAAAATCGGCCAGCGGTTTATTACGAATATTGAAGGCAGTGAGCTGTCAGAGAAACTGATCGGTCTTATCCGGGATGAGTACATTGGCGGCGTGATAATATATCCGTGGAATATAAAAAATAAACGGCAGATTAAAAAACTGACCAGAGGTATCCAGAAAATTTCACTTGACAACGACCCCCCGCTGAATCTTTTTATCAGTGTCGACCAGGAAGGGGGGAGGGTAAATGCCTTCGGCTTCAAAGAAATGGCCCGTTTTCCTGCTGCCTACTACTGGAGCCAGTATGATGATCCGGAATTTGTCGAAGCTGCCGCTTATGTTATAAACAAGGAGATAGCAGAGCTTGGAATCAACATGAATTTTGCACCGGTACTGGATTTATACGGGATACCGGACAAAACGGTAATCGGTGACAGGTCGATGGGCAGGGACCCTGAAAGTATCGCTGAGTTTGGAAAATATTATGTGAGGGGCGCACGAAAAGCCGGTATAATACCTGTTATAAAACATTTCCCTGGTCATGGAAGCTCGACTGTCGACTCTCATGTGGACCTGCCGGTTATCGATATGGAAGAGCAGGAACTTCAGCAAAAAGATTTTAAACCTTTCAGGGAGGTCATCGAAAATGGGGTCGATGTGGTCATGACAGCCCATGTTATTTTTAGAAAAATCGATCCTGATTATCCAGGGACACTTTCGGAAAAAATTCTGCGGGGGATCCTGAGAGATCAATTCGGTTTTCAGGGTGTAATCATTTCGGACGGGCTTTCCATGGGCGCAATTTCAAACAATTATGAGATCACCGATACTCTCAGGCTCCTGTTCAAAGCAGGTGTGGACCTTATACTGGTTCACAGC